>JAMOMB010000050.1 GCA_027068795.1 Sedimenticola sp.
CGGCCTGGTGACCTTTACAGATTCCAATTGGCTGATGTCCATCGTTGTTGCCGCCCAGCCGCATTTTGCCAATCAACCCGATGAAGTAAAGGTATTCTGGGGATATGGCCTGTACCCGGACCGGGAAGGCAATCATGTAAAGAAGAAAATGTCGGATTGTTCCGGGCGGGAGATTCTGGATGAGCTCTGGCATCATCTGAAGATCACAGATCTGATGCGACCCGTGGTAGAAGCGGGAAAGGTGACCTGTCTGCCGGTCATGATGCCTTTCATCGACAGCCTGTTCATGCCCAGAAAACCGGGTGACCGGCCCCAGGTGCTGCCGGATGGCGCCAGTAATTTTGCATTTCTGGGGCAGTTTGCGGAAGTCCCTCATGATTGCGTGTTTACTGTGGAGTATTCCGTCCGCTGTGCGCAAATGGCGGTGTATGGGCTGTTTCCCACCGGCAAGAAACCCTTGCCCATTTATCAGGGGCATCATGATCCTGTGGTGCTGGCGAATGCGGTGCAGGCCCTCAATCGCTGACGGGTCCCGGATGCCCCCAAAGATGCCAATATCTGTTAAAATACTCTAGATTTTTTCTATAACGCATTGATTTTATATAGACTGCTGTGCATCAAACCCTGAGTAAACGACTGAAAGAGGGCGCTTTCCTGTTGCTTCTGGCTGTCAGCGCCTATTTTTTTCTGTCCCTGCTGACTTTCTCCCCCCAGGATCCGGGCTGGTCTTTCGTGGGGGCCAGGGAAACCCCCGAAAACATGGGCGGTCCGGCCGGAGCCTGGTTCTCCAGCGTATTGCTGACCCTGTTTGGTTATCTGGCGTATCTGGTGCCCGTCATCATCCTCTGGAGCGGCTGGCTGCTGTTCCGTGACCGGCAGGAAAACAAGGAGGCGGACTACCAGCTGCTGATTTTCCGCTGGCTGGGTTTTTTCATCACCCTGATGGCGGGCAGCGGCCTGGCGACCATGCACATCAACCTGGAGACCAACCTGCAGGAAGGCCCGGGGGGCATTCTTGGCCAGGCGCTGCAATCCCTGTTGGTGGATGTGGTCAGCTCCGCCGGCGCCAGCCTGTTTCTGTTGGCGTTGTTCCTGGTCGGTTTTACCCTGTTCAGCGGCATTTCCTGGCTGGCGCTGATGGATGCCATTGGCGGACTCGTGCTGAATGGGTTCCGCCGTTTGACCGGGGCTTTGCGGAAAAAAGCGCCCGCCGCCAAGAGCGCCAAGCAGATGCGCCAGGAGCGTTCCGAGGCGCTGAAAAAGGAGCAGCAACGCATCAAGGAGCGCAAGCCCCCCAGGATCGAACCGGAAATAACCACGGTAGCGCCCAGTATTCGCGTCGAGCAGGAAAAACAGATGACCCTGATCGAGCCGGAGCCAAATTCCGAGCTGCCCGCGCTCTCCCTGCTGGATGAGCCACAGCATACGGAGCACGGTTATTCCGAAGAGGCCCTGGAGGCCCTGTCGCGGCTGGTGGAGCGCAAGCTGGAGGATTTCCGCATCGCCGTGGAAGTGGTGGCGGTGCATCCCGGCCCCGTGGTCACCCTGTTCGAGCTGCAACTGGCGCCGGGCACCAAGGCCAGCAAGATCAGCAACCTGTCCAAGGATCTGGCGCGTTCCCTGTCGGTGATTTCGGTGCGGGTGGTGGAGGTCATTCCCGGCAAACCCACCATCGGTTTGGAGATCCCCAACGAGCACCGGGAAATGGTGTACCTGAGTGAAGTGCTCTGCTCGGAAGCCTATGACAGCTCCAAGTCCCCCTTGACCCTGGTGCTGGGCAAGGATATTTCCGGTGGCCCGGTGGTGGCCGATCTGGCGAAAATGCCCCATGCCCTGATCGCGGGCACCACGGGTTCGGGCAAATCCGTCGCCATCAACGCCATGATCCTCAGTTTGCTGTACAAGGCCAGGGCCGATGAAGTGCGGCTCATCATGGTGGATCCGAAAATGCTGGAGCTGTCCGTATATGAGGGCATTCCGCATTTGCTCACCCCCGTGGTCACCGACATGAAAGAGGCCGCCAATGCCCTGCGCTGGTGCGTGGGGGAAATGGAGCGCCGCTACCGGCTCATGGCCGCCCTGGGAGTGCGTGGCATTGGCGGTTACAACAAGAAGATCAGGGATGCGGAAAAGAACGGTGAACGCATTCCCGATCCCCTGTGGCGACCGGATCCCACCGGCCTGACGGAAAACGAACCGGACACGGTGCCTGCATTGGTGCACATGCCCTATATCGTCGTGGTCATTGACGAGTTGGCGGATATGATGATGGTGGTGGGCAAGAAAGTGGAAGAGCTCATTGCCCGCCTGGCGCAAAAGGCCAGGGCGGCGGGCATCCATCTGCTGCTGGCCACCCAGCGTCCTTCCGTGGACGTGATCACCGGCCTGATCAAGGCGAATATCCCCACCCGGGTAGCCTTTCAGGTGTCCTCGCGCATCGATTCCCGCACCATTCTCGACCAGATGGGAGCGGAGCATCTGCTGGGGCATGGGGACATGCTCTACCTTCCGCCTGGCACCAGCATTCCCCAGCGCACTCATGGCGCCTTCGTGTCCGATGAGGAAGTGCACCGAGTGGTGAACTTTCTCAAGCAGGCGGGGCAACCCGATTATCTGGACGAGATCCTGCAGGAACCAACCGAGGCCATCCCCGGTCTATCTCCTGAGGCTGCCGGCGTGGATGCGGAAGATGCGGATCCCCTGTTCGACGAGGCAGTGAAGATTGTCACCCAAAGCCGCCGTGGCTCCATATCCGGGGTGCAGCGGCGGCTCAAGATCGGCTACAACCGCGCTGCCCGTTTGATCGAGGAAATGGAGCGCATTGGCGTGGTCAGTACTCCGGACAGCAAAGGCAACCGGGAAGTGCTGGCTCCGCCGCCACCAGAGGATTGATCATTGCACAAGACGAGAATACTGGCGTTCCTGGTTCTGTTGTTGTCCAGTGGAACCCTGATGGCCGATGCCCGGCAGCAACTGGAAGGTTTTCTGCATGGCTTGCATACCCTCAGCGCCAGGTTCAGCCAGGAGCTCATCAACACGGAAACCAATGAAATCAACCGCAGCCAGGGGATATTCTATCTCTCCCGCCCGGATCGTTTCCGCTGGGTGTACGAGGGGGAGTATCCCCGTTACATCATTGCCGACGGAAAAACCGTCTGGCTGGTGGAAGAAGACATTCAACAGGTGAGC
>JAMOMB010000051.1 GCA_027068795.1 Sedimenticola sp.
AAGGTGGGGGGCGCTTCCCCCGGCAGGCGGCCGCTGAGGTAGCGGGAATAGTTTTCGATCCCCGAGCAATAACCAAGCTCCAGCATCATCTCCATATCGAACCGGGTTCTTTGCTCCAGCCGCTGGTACTCCACCAGCTTGTTCACCTGCTCCAGTTGGGTCAGCCGTTCTTTCAGTTCTTCCTTTATCTGCTCGACTGCGGCAAGAATGGTCTCCCGTGGGGTAACATAGTGGGTTTTCGGGTAGACCGTGTACCGCGGCACCCGGCGCTTGACTTCTCCGGTGAGAGGATCGAACAGGGCGATGGACTCCAGCTCATCGTCGAACAGCTCGATACGCACCGCTTCATCTTCGGATTCGGCGGGGTGGATATCGATGACATCACCCCGCACCCGATAGGTGCCCCGGTGCAGTTCCACTTCGTTACGGGTATATTGCAGCTCGCTCAAACGCCGCAGGATGGCCCGGTGATCCACCGGCTCCCCCCGCACCAGATGCAGCAACATGGACATGTACTGACGAGGATCGCCCAGACCATAGATGGCGGAGACGGTTGCGACGATGATGGTGTCCCTGCGCTCCAGCAGCGCCTTGGTGGCGGAAAGGCGCATTTGCTCCACATGCTCGTTGATGGAAGCGTCTTTTTCGATGAAGGTATCCGAGGCGGGTACATAGGCTTCCGGCTGATAGTAGTCGTAATAGGAGACAAAATACTCCACTGAGTTGTGGGGAAAGAATTCCCGAAACTCTCCGTACAACTGGGCCGCCAGGGTCTTGTTGGGCGCCAGCACAATGGCCGGCCGCTGCAATTCCTGAATCACATTGGCGATACTGAAGGTCTTTCCTGAGCCGGTCACGCCGAGCAGGGTCATGCCGGCCTCGCCATTACGAATCCCCTCTGTGAGCCGGGCAATGGCTTCCGGCTGGTCGCCACCGGGGGAAAAATCGGAAACAAGCTGAAATTCTTTTGTCATGGGGATTCTTACGATGCCAATGTTGGGCTATGATACCAACCAAGAAAGATTAATGAACTCTGAAACCGACCAGACAACCACATGAACAGTAAACTTTCCAGCCGCGTACAGGCCGTCAAACCCTCCCCCACGCTGGCAATCACGGCCCGGGCCGCCGCCTTGCGCGCCGCGGGAGAGGATGTGATTGGCCTGGGCGCCGGAGAACCGGATTTCGACACGCCGGAACACATCAAGGATGCGGCGAAAAAAGCCATGGACGAAGGCAAGACCAAATACACGCCGGTGGATGGCACGGCCTCGCTCAAGCAAGCAGTGATCGACAAGTTCCAGCGTGACAACAGCCTGGCCTACAACCCCGAACAGATCCTGGTTTCCAGCGGTGGAAAACAAAGCTTTTTCAACCTGGCCCAGGCGATGCTGGATCCGGGAGATGAAGTCATCATCCCTGCACCCTATTGGGTATCCTACCCGGACATGGTGATTCTGGCGGGCGCCACGCCGGTGCTGGTTCCTGCCGGCGCGGACCAGCATTTCAAGATCACCCCTGGGCAACTGGAGGCGGCCATTACGGAAAACACACGCCTGTTCATCATCAACAGCCCTTCCAACCCCACGGGCATGGCCTATAGCCGCGAGGAACTGGCTGCCCTGGGCGAGGTGTTGCACAAGCATCCCCGCATCGCCATCGCCACCGACGACATGTATGAGCATATCCGCTGGACCGGCATGCCCTTCGTCAACATCCTCAATGCCTGCCCGGATCTGTATGAGCGCACCCTGGTGCTGAATGGCGTATCCAAGGCCTATTCCATGACCGGCTGGCGCATCGGCTATGCCGGCGGCCCGGCGGACATCATCAAGGCGATGAAGAAAATCCAGTCCCAGAGCACCTCCAATCCCTGCTCCATTTCACAATACGCCGCGGAAGAAGCCTTGAACGGCCCCCAGGACTGCATTGCCGAAATGCTCCAGGAGTTCAAGAAACGCCATGACTATGTGGTGGAGCGTCTGAACGCCATCGATGGCATGGAAGCCTTGCCCACAGACGGCACATTTTATGTGTTTCCGTCCGCCAGGGGCTTTATTGAACGCCTGAACGGCGTCAACGATGACCTGGAACTGGCGGAATACCTGATTGAAAAAGCAGGCGTTGCCCTGATACCCGGCACGGCTTTCGGCATGCCGGGACATATTCGCTTTTCCGTCGCCACCAGCATGGAGAACCTGGAAAAGGCGCTGGATCGCATCGCCGCCCTCTGAGCAACAAACACAAACAGGCGCAGCCGGGAGGTCCGGTTTCGTCTGAACGAGTATTTTCCTGGAGTTGATTATGGAACTCACCCCCCTCACCGCTGTTTCCCCCATCGACGGCCGCTACGCTTCCAAAACCGAACCCCTGCGCACCATCTTCAGCGAGTATGGACTGATCTATCACCGCGTGCTGGTGGAGGTGCGCTGGCTGCAATCCCTGGCGGCCCATGAACAGATTCCAGAAGTGCCAATGCTCAGCACCCGCGCCAACCAGATCCTGGAGCAGATCATCAGCGGTTTTTCCGAAGAGGACGCCCGGCGCGTCAAGAATATCGAACGCACGACCAATCATGACGTCAAAGCCGTGGAGTATTTCCTCAAGGAGAAAATCAGCGGCAATGACGAGCTGGAGGCCATCAGCGAGTTCATTCACTTTGCCTGCACTTCCGAAGACATCAACAACCTCTCCCATGCGCTGATGCTGCGGGAGGGCCGGGATTCGGTGCTGTTGCCGCAAATGGACGCCGCCATCCACGCCATCCGCGAGCTCGCCCATGAACTGGCGGACGTACCCATGCTCTGCCGCACTCACGGGCAACCCGCCTCCCCTTCCACCATGGGCAAGGAGCTGGCGAACGTGGTGCACCGCCTGCGGGGACAGCGGGAAAAGGTGGTCGGGGTTGCCTTGATGGGAAAAATCAATGGCGCCGTGGGCAACTACAACGCCCACCTCAGCGCCTACCCGGATATCGACTGGGCGGCTCATGCAGAGAAATTCGTGGAAAACCTGGGGCTGGTGTGGAACCCCTATACCATACAGATCGAACCCCATGACTATATGGCAGAATTGTTCGACGCCGTCAGCCGCTTCAACAATATCCTCATCGACTTCAGCCGCGATATCTGGGGCTATATATCCCTGGGCTACTTCAAGCAGAAAACCATTGCCGGGGAAGTCGGCTCC
>JAMOMB010000052.1 GCA_027068795.1 Sedimenticola sp.
AGGGCTTCTCTGAGTTCTGCTGTGAGCTTGGACTCAAGATCTTGATAGCGCTCGGTCTGTTCGCCATTCATCGCCACTTCCTGAAAATGCTCGTGATACGGCGGTAGTACGTCATTGCCAATGTCCTTGAGTTTCAGAAAGGCCGTGTACGGCAGCACATACCGGGCGATGCCCTTGGGGCCGAACCCCGGTGCCTTCACTGTACGGACAGTCACCCGTTTGCCCCTTGCGGTGCGATGGCTTTCGCCCTCGGATTCCTTGTAGATGTCCTTCAGGATGCCATGATCCCGCAAGAACATCATGGCCGCGCTGCCCAGGCTGCCCTGGTCGTTGAAGCGGTATCCGTCCTCGATCATCCTGCGGGGCAGGATGCGCCATAGCAGGTAGAAGAGGTCATCCGCGTAGCCGCCCATGAGGGTACCGGTCAACAACAGCACCTTGCGCACCTTGTTGGCAAGCACGCCCATGGCCTGGCCCTGGGCGGAACCCCCATTTTTGTACTCATGGCCTTCATCCACCACCATCAGGTCAAAATAACCGTCCGGCAGGTAACGCTTGATGAACTCTGTCGGCTGGTAGCCGCCCTGGCCGAATGAAATCTCCAGGTTGGCCATGGTGCGCTCCATACGGGATGCCTGCCGGTCGGAAAACACCAGCTCGCCATTGCTGTCCATCAGGTTGATGAACTCATGCACATTGTCAGCGAGCATACCCGCCAGCAGCTCCTCACCAAAGGTGCAGAGCAGCTTGTCTGCGGTCTTGGGGCCGATGGTGGGCAGTTGGCACATGGCGTCTTTCACCAGTTCATGCTGCGTTTTCTGCTTGCTTCCTGGTCGCATCAGAGTCCATAGGGGCTCACCGCATTTCCGGCAGGCCTGGCGGCGTTCCGTCGGAAACAATTCCGGTGGGATCGGATCGCCGTCGCTGTTAACGACTGTGGTGCCGCAGGCAGAGCATGCCGCATGGATCTGTGTGCGCACAAAAGACTGGGATTGCTCGTTACCCCGCTCGGTGTGCTCGCGGATGTAGCGTTTGCGTCGCGCATATGCAGGCCGCCAGTGGAAGCCCATGCGCATGCGTACCCGCCCCATGATGAAGAACTCGGGGCCACGATGATCAGGTGCCTGCACCAAGGCCTCTCTAAGCTCCAGGAGCTTGCGGAGGGCGTCAGGGCCGTTGAGCACCCAGACCCTGGCATCGGGTACGGTTTCCAGGATCTCCCGCCGCCATTTGTAGACCAGGTGAGGCGGGGCGATGACCAAGGTGCGCCGGTAGCCTTCGGCGTGCAGCACGGCGGCCGCACAAATGGCCATCATGGTCTTGCCGGTACCCATTTCCGCGTTGATGACGGCAGCCTGTTCGTCTTCATCTAAAAGCAGGCGGGTGACAGCCTGTACCAGATCCTGTTGTGGAGGAAAAGGTTTGCGTTTGAGTTTCGCCATCACCGCATCACGGTGTGGTTCTGGTGTGCCGTCGTAAACCGGAGGGTTTTGCCGGGTGACGGCTTCGAGCAGACCCTCACCAAAATCGGAGACGAACTGTGACAGTGGAATGATAGTTGATACTTCTGTGTCAGTATCGGATTGGAGTGCTTCTGCAGTTGCATTCATGGTTTGCTCCTGTGAGTTGAGGTTGAAAAAGGGGCAGACCACTCCCGAAAGGGGAGGAATCCACCCCTTCCGGGTTGCGTTGAGAATAAGGACCTGCGATCTGTCGATCGCTGCGCCTGATATTGGTCCGTGAGGCGCATTGGGCGTAGGTTGTTGTCCTGGGCCTACAAGGGTGCCGTTGTATCCGCAGCGGCAACGGTGAAAACCTTTCCCAAACACCGCCAGGGCGGTGCTTGGGAAAGGCCCCGCGTGAGCGGGGCCAGCCCGTGGTTAACTCGGCCTCATTGGACTTTCATTGCGGCCTCATAGGCTTGGTTCAGATCATCCCAGTCGATGCTGCCGCCGCGTTGTTCGCCGCGGCGGTAAGCGTCGATAATCAGCCTTGCGGCAGCAAATGCAGCCTCTCTGCGACGAATGTTCCTAACGCTATCGTCAGGCTCCGGCCAGTTGTCGATAGATTCGCTTTCGATGGTGAATGCGAGGGGCTCTCCCGCGTCGCTGGTTTCAACATAATCGTCGTAGATCAGCGGGATTTCTGGAGTGTCTTGCCAAATTTCTCCTTCCTCGAACAAGGCCTCTGCTTGTTGAATGGCTGCCTTGGGGCTTGCAGCCTCGATGCCAACCTGTACGCAGTGCTCGTAGGGCAGCGTGTATTGCACAATGAATTTCATGAGGATCCTCCTGTGGAAATTATTGAAGGGCTACCACCCCATAGGGACAGCAGCCCAAATAGGGTGGATAGGAAAGACTTCCCGAACACCGGGGCAGTGTGCGGTCAGTTCTCAGTGGGCAACATGATCGTGATGACAGGCTCCCCATGGTCGCCTGGACCGGCCACCAGCTTCAGTTTCGTGGGCCTCGCTTCAGTGCATTTCCCGTCCCGTGGTACACGGTACAGCTCATACACTGTCTGCGACTGGTTGGTAGAAGCACTTCGGATCGCGTGAAACGCCATCCACAGCACATCCCAAAGGCGCCCGGATTCGTCTTGGTATGTCTGGCGGCGATTGTCTTCTTCCGTCCAGGCGATACAGTCTTCCCAGGCAGCTTGGGTGATCGCCACAGGCCAGCGAAAGCCGGCCTCGCGGGCCGTTACGGAGACATCGACCAGCACACCATCGGCTATGGCCTGTTCGCGTGTATAGGTGTAGATAACCTCTCCAAAGAGGCTGTCGGCGGTTTGTTTGTTATTCATGAGGGTTCTCCTCTTGGTTGATGGAGGGGAGAGCCTGCCCCGGCAGGGACAAAGGTCTCCCCGCTGGGGTTTAATAAAGGGTTGTATCCGGCACTGCCGGGAAAGTTGCTACTTACAGATAGCCGGCGAACTGCATTCCCGGTTCGTCATGTAGGGGAACCCAGCGCCCTGGGCGTTGGTCCCCAGGTTGGGTTGATCAGCTGACAGCTGTCAGCTTACGTTGATGAATGAGGTCGCTGATGACGTTTTCAACGGCGTCATCTCCCAGATCGATGGCATAGGAGAGTACGCCTATGCCATCGATGGCCTTTATCCAGCCGCGCGCCTTGAATGCCTGGAGCACGGTGTCACGCCATTCCGGCAATAGCGGC
>JAMOMB010000053.1 GCA_027068795.1 Sedimenticola sp.
TACGTGATACACATGAACATTTTTCTAAGGCGCGTGATAAGGGGGGGGCTGGTGACGTGTTGCCGGGCGTCACGAATCAGCATCTGGGCCAGATTGGGGCCTATGAAGAAGAGGTCAAGATACCCTTATATGACGAGAACGACAGTACGCATGTCTTGATTACGCAAAGCAATGGAAATTGGAATTCCACGGTTCTGAATGACCCCGGAAAAAAACACTTTTATATTGCTCCCGGCTATTACGAAACGAGGATAAACCTGACGGCGAGTGGTACGGAAGAGGATAGAAGAACGCTGAGTCTTTACAATGGAAACGATGAGCATCCTGCATCATTGCCCGATAGCCAGGTGGCAAACGTGTGGTTTCATCTGGTGGATGCAAGCTACTGGATCATTGACAGAATGGCCAACCTCGATAGAAACGTCAATCCGTCCATGAGACTGCAGCGATCAAGCCATAATATTATTAACAGATGGCATGGAAGAAACATGAAATATGGTCTTACCATCTATCCCTTTTCAGATTTTAATACAGTGCAAAACAGTTATTTCAACCAGGCCACGCCAGAGGGGATCATTACCGACTGTATTGGACTGGCGTTGGCGAATGCAAACACCCAGGACACGGTGACCAGAGGCACGAAGGTCGTCAACAATGATTTCAGGAACATGACTGATGGTATCCAGCTCATAAAAAGCACATACATTGCAAACGGAAACCCCTCCTATCCAGGGACGATTATCTATGACAACAGGATATGGATGGATGAGGACAGCTACAGCGATGGAAACTATGCGGAAGACGGCTTCAGCCACGACCCGGACTCGCCGTATATGCTGGGAGAAAACGCCATGGACTTCAAGGCGGCTTCAAATGAGCCGGATGCTCCGGTTCTTGTCAAGAACAATATCATGTGGGGGTATCGGCAGGCGGATGATACTACGCCCACCAATGCCGGAGGGGCCGGGACAGCAATATCGATTACCAGGCATAGTTATAACCTTAAGATAGACAGTAATATAATTTTTGATTCCCAAAATGGTATAGGCGCAACGCATTTGTATTATGAGGGGACGGAATTTACCAATAATATCCTGTACGACATAGGCAGGCTGAACCCGCCAACCAGTGCTTATCCACAGGGGCGAAATCCCTATGCGCTCTATATTTCCGCCAGCCCGGATATGCAAGCGCCCTTTCTTGTGAAATATAACAACAACACCTTTGTTCGACAGCATTTGAATGCGGTAACTGGCGGTGGCAGAACGATCAGTGTCCACCAGAACGCCGAGGGAAGTTTTCTGGAAAATAACTTGTTTATTGACACGCAAAAAATGGGTGGAAGAATTGGAAACCATACGCGCAAGAACAACTGGTACTACAATCATACGGGCGCCACTCTCGGTGGCGAGGGTGAGGTAATGTATGCGACTGCAGAGGAGGGCAGGATGGCTGACTATGCATTTGTTTATGAAAGATTTACGGGTAAGCCTAAGCAAAAGATACTCGAGGGGGTAATTACAACCAAAGATAGCCCTCATTACGGGATCGCCGGGAGCAGCATACCAAAGTATTCCGAAAACGCATTGTTTGATGATAGCTTTGAATAGGCCGAATATGTGATAGGAAGCCCCTAACCCGGCTATTTCACCCAGGCACCGAGTGTTGTTGGAATATTGGCAAAGTACAAAGCGTAACCGGCTCATGGCTTGCGTCCGCCCTTCGCAGGCAGTGGTGATTCCATTGACAACGACCGCATGGATGCAGGAGGTAGAGCGGCGCTGGACGCCAACGCCGGGAAGCGCAACAAAGGCAGGGTTTGCGACCGGATCTTACTAATTGCAATGCTGCCTACAGCCAGTGAGAAGGAACCGGCCAAGTGATGGAGAGTTGCAGTCAGTCGCTCTTCAGTTGTGCCATAACGGTTTCAATCATGCGTTTTGCTTCCGCAGCGACAGCATGAACTTCGCTGGATTGTGACAGCCCCAGTACCGGAACCGGGTTCATGAAACTGACAACAGTCTTATCACCTTCTTCACGCATGATGAAGTTACAAGGGAGCAGGGTGCCTGCGTTGGGTTCTGCGGAGATCACCTGGTCTGCCAGTTTGGGATTGCAAGCGCCGTAGATGTGGTAGGCGGGGATGCTTTTGTCTATTTTATTCTTGAAAATGGCTTGTACATCCACGTCGCTGACGATGCCAAGATGATTGTCCATCAGTGTTTTTTTTACTTTCTCCAATGCTGCATCAAATGGGAGATCCAAAGTCAGATTCAGTTCGTACATGGTTTTTCCTCGCTGGGTTTTATCCACGCAAGTGTACCGGCAAGTTGCTGTGGACGCATCGAAAATCTGCAAAAAAATAGATTCCGCATGCTGCAATAACCATGGCGTGTGTGCATCTATTGTCAATTGTCAATGCCGACTGGTTGGGTATGGGAATAGGCTTGCCTCATCAATTTTCTTGCAAGGAGTAATCCCATGAACAATAGAATACCGGCGATAGCCATGATCCTGGTGTTGTTTGCCGCCACGGCGCTGCAGGCTTCACCGGCACCGGAAGATCCCAAAAAACAGACGCCATGGGGGTTGTATGTGGATTCAACAGAAGCCTATGAAATGAAGCAGGAACTGGGTGACAAAGTACTGTTCGTGGATGTGCGTGACCCTATTGAAATCATGTTTACGGGATTCACCGACACCGTGGATGTCAATATTCCCTTCAAACTGGCCAACAGGAACAAGTGGAATGAGAAAAAATCCGTATATGCCATGGAGCTCAACCAGAACTTTGAGCGGGATATTGCGGCAGCGCTGAAGAAACGCGGATTGAGTAAAGATGCGCCCATCCTATTGATGTGCCGCTCTGGCGGCACCCGTGGCGCGCCCAGCGCCAGAAAGCTGTGGGGCAAGGGTTACGAAAAAGTATATGTCGTAACCGATGGTTTTGAAGGCGGAAAAATCAAGAAAGGTGAAAAAAAGAATTGGCGTCTGAAAAACGGCTGGAAAAACTCGGGCTTGCCTTGGTCCTACAAGCTCAATAAGGCAAAGATGTATTATCCTCCCCTGCGCTAGGGAAGCGCTTACATCGGATCAAGTCTGTGTCATTCCGGCGCATGCCGGAATCCAGCGGTATCGGGGCACTCGATCCCGGCTCGCGCCGGGATGCGGGTGCCGGCGATGGTTCTCCCGCGGTTGCTTCAATTTATTAAAAAAATCGTATTTGCTGTATCGTTAGTTATTATCTATCGAATGAGTAGGAATAAGTTATTTCAATTGTTCCTTCACAGTGTCTAGACTTGTTCTCAAGGGCAGGCAATCGGCTTGCCCCAGTTGAGCCAGACATTGCGGGAGCGTACAAAAATGACCAAACCTATCCTCACCACAGCAACAGGCAGCCCGGTTGCCGATGACGACAACAGCATCAGTGTTGGAGAGCGTGGCCCTCTGACTTTCGACAATCACTATACGTTCGAAAAGCTTGCCCACTTCAATCGCGAGCGTATTCCGGAGCGCGTGGTGCATGCCCGGGGTACGGGGGCGTACGGCAAGTTCACCGTGACCCGTTCCATGAGTGACTATAGTATCGCTGATTTCCTGCAACAGGAGGGTGAGGAAACGCCGGTGTTCCTGCGTTTCTCCACCGTTGGCGGAGGCCAGGATTCCAGCGACTATGCCCGTGATCCGCGGGGCTTCGCCATCAAGTTCTATACCCGGGAAGGCAATTACGACATGGTAGGCAACAATACGCCGGTGTTCTTCTTGCGCGATGCGATCAAGTTTCCGGATTTTATCCATTCGCAGAAAAAAGATCCGCGCAGCAACCTGCCGAATCCCGCCGCCATGTATGAATTCTGGGCAAACCACCCCCAGTCCCTGCACCAGATCACCATTCTCATGTCAGATCGCGGTATTCCCGCTTCCTATCGGCATATGCACGGATTCAGCTCCCACACCTTCAGCTTCTGGAACAAGGAAGGAGAGCGTTTCTGGTTCAAGTGGCATTTCAAGACCAACCAGGGCATCCAATGCCTGACCAATGAGCAGGCCGCCCGTACCTCGCCCTTCGGCGCGCAGCAGGATCTGGTGGAAGCCATCGACCGGGGTGAGTTTCCCAGCTGGACCGCCAAGGTGCAGATCATGACGGAAGCGCAGGCCAGGGATTATCACATCAATCCTTTCGATCTCACCAAGGTCTGGCCCCATGCCGATTTTCCCCTGATCGAGGTCGGCCAGTTGGAGTTGAACCGCAATGTGGAGAACTATTTCGCCGAAACGGAACAGGCCTGTTTCGCCCCCAGCAATCTGGTGCCGGGGATTGGCGTTTCTCCGGACAAGATGTTGCAGGGGCGTCTGCTGGCCTATCAGGATGCCCACCGCTACCGGGTTGGGGCCAATGCCAACCAGCTGCCGGTGAATGCGGCCAGGTGTCCCGTGCATCATTACCAGAGAGATGGGGCCATGGCCGGCATGTGCCCAGCTCATGGCGGTAGCAACAACCAGGGGTCGGGGGTCAATTTCTACCCGAATGATCAGATCAATGCGGGCGCTGCGGTTCCCGAGCCCTCGGTGGCGGAGCCACCCATGCCGGTGCTGGAAAATGCCTGGATCAAGCGCCACGGAATTGCAGAAGATGAAGACCACTACAGCCAGGCCGGGGCGTTGTTCCGCCTGATGGATGAAGGGCAGAAAAGCCAGCTTGTCACCACTATTGCCGAAGGCTTGGTGCATGCAAGTGAATCGGCCCGGCAGCGTATGCTGGAGCAGTTTGCCAGAGCGGACGCCGCCTACGCCGAGGGGGTGAGGTCGGCCATGGAGCAAATGGGTTTACCGGCGTAGTCCTGCCCTGGGTTGCACCGGGATGGTGATCCCGGTGCATTTTGTCGAGAGGTTGTCCTATGCCCTTGGGATCAAGCCGTTCTTCTGTAAGACCCGGTGAATCTTGCGCGCGCTGCGGGCCAGTTGGCTCAGTTCCGCCAGGCCGGGTGTTTCGCCGGCCTGCAAACGGGCTTCCCAGTTGTCCAGCTCCGCGGACAGGTACTCCAGTAGCTTCATGGAGCAGGCATTGCAGCCGTCGCTGCACACCTGGGCCTCCGGGAGATCCAGGGGAATCGTGGCGCGGATTTCCTGGATCAGCTCCCTCATGGCAACGGTCGTGGACGGGCGGCGCGGGTTAGGCATGTTCGCGGAAAAGCCCGGATCTGCAGGCGGATCTTGTCGCCGGTTCAGTTGATGATCTCAATGTAATCGATACTGATGCGCCCCCCGGCGACCGGACGGAAATGATTGTCGGCAAACGCCACATGGGCGGGATGCTCCCGGTAGCTGTCGATTACCGCGGGATGGCAGAAGCGCACCAGCCAGGTATAGCGGTATTGATCGTCTTCCTTCATGGCTTCTCCGGTAAACACTTCGCGCACGCCGGGGATGGCGGAAAGCACCCGGCGGCCCTCGGCGATCATTTCCTTTGCGCCGGCAGTATCCAGGCCCTCGACATTGTAGATGATCAAATGCTCCACCGATGTCCATGGCCGGCACCGCGCCAGCACTTCATCTGCGCGACCTTCTCCGCCCCAGAGTCGAATGCAGCGCTCTGTTTCCGCGCCAATTGCATCCCGCAGCCCTTTTGCCAGGCCGGTATAGCCGCTGCTTGGCGCTGCCCCGGCGTTGTGCAGAATCTGTTTCGCCGCAGCATCCGACAGTGCGGTGTAATAATTGATCTTGGATACTCCGTTGTCGATCAGTTGCCGGAACTGCTCATCGGAAAGACCGGTGCCGCCGTGGATCACCAGCGGCATGTCCAGCGCCTCGTTGATTTGCTGCAAACGTAGATAGTCCAGTTCGGGTTTTCCCTGCATGCGGCCATGTACGGTGCCGATGGAAACGGCAAGAAAATCCACGCCGGTGCTTTCCACATAGCTTCGTGCTTCTTCCACCGTGGTGTAGCATATCTCGCCGGGATGGCGTTCGGCATCCTCGCCCTCCACGCCGGGCACATACCCCAGTTCGCCTTCCACCGGGATGCCGCAGCCGTGAGCCATTTCCGTCAGGGAGCGGGTAATGGCGATATTGTCTTGCAGTGGCTTGTCGGAGGCGTCGACCATGATGCCGTTGCAGCCAAGATTGATCGCCTTTACCGCGGTTTCAAAGCTGGCGCCGTGATCGAGATGGATGGCGACGGGCACGCTAGCGCGCATTGCGGCTGCTTCCACTGCCGGCATCAGCAATGCAAAATCAAAGGCGTCGAAATGGGATTCCGCCAGGCTCAGAATGACTGGCGCGCGGGTGTGTTCTGCGGCGTCCAGGATGCCCTGGAGAAAGTCCAGGCTCACCAGGTCAAAGGCGCCAACCGCGTAGCCGTGTTCATAGGCGTGTTGGAGCATGTCTTTCATGTTGACGATGGGCATTGGGTCTTACCTCATGGGTGTGTGTGCAGGTAAATGATAATAATTTTCCGGGTGCTTGTGTCTTTTTCTTCTCCGGGAATCTTCAGCGACTCAACAAGTACAGCAGCACCAGGTTTGCAAGCAACAGCAGTGCGGACAGCCCTTTCCAGAACACGAGAGGGTTGCGTTCGATAAGGGGTTGGTTGGCATTCTGCGTGAATTTCGGATTTGGATGGGACAAATCATAGAGAAATTCCGACAAGGTGTCATAGCGTTTTGACGGATCCGGGTGCACGGCCTTGCGCAAGCTCGCGTCCACCCAATGCTGGATATTGGCATTATGCCGGGAAGCCGGGGTATAGCTCAACTTGCTGGCGGGCACGGGTTTGTCGTGTTCGCCATAGGGCAGGGCGCCGGTGAGCAGCTCGTAGGCGATGACGCCCAGGGAATAGATGTCGGAGCGGTTGCTGTATTGCCCCTTGATGCATTCCGGGGCGCCATAGTCCACCGTGGCCTGGGGCGTATCACTGGCGTAGGTGGAGTGGATTTCCGTAGCGCCGGCAACGCGGGTGGAGCCGAAATCGATGATTTTCAGTACGCCGTCCCTGTCGATGAGGATGTTCTCCGGCTTCAGATCCAGATGGATCATTTCCAGGCGGTGAAAGGCGCGCAGGCCATCGACGATTTGCGCCAGATATTCCCTGGCGGTGTTGATATGGGTCTGGGGATGATCGTTGATCCATTGCCGCAGGGACTGGCCTTCCACATATTCGGTGATGTTGTACAGGAAACGCCGCCGGGGCGCTTCCAGCACCTTGAGCACATGGGAGTTGCTGATGCGCTTGCCCACCCACTCCTCGTGCAGAAAGCCCTCGAGGAAGGCGGGGTCGTCGCGGAAGTTTTCCGATGGTGTTTTCAGGATGACCTTGCGGCCGTTTTGCAGATCCCTGGCCAGAAACACCTCGCTACGGCTGGAGGCGTGCAGCTCGCGCAGAATCTCATAGTCGTCTATGGTGATTCCGGCGCGCATGGGCGGTGGAAAAGGCAGCTCGGTGATCTGCTGCAGGATATCGTCTTCGGTTTTCTGCGGCAGACTGAGGACCTTCAGCAACTGACAGGTCACATTGTCGTGACTGCCATTGCGCAGGGCCTCTTCCATAATACCGGCGGCGCAGGCCTGCAATTGCCCTTGATGCTCGCGCAGCAGTTGGCGCAAGCGGTTGTCGGTGAGGTAGCCGGTTATCCCGTCCGTGGTAAACAGAAAAATATCACCGGGTTCCAGCGCCAGGGAACGGTAGTCGATGTCGATGTGAGCGTCGATGCCCATGGCCCGGGAGAGAAAATCCCGGTCTTTGGAAACCCATACCCGGTGATCCTGGGTGAGTCGCTCCAGCTCGCCATCGCGGAAGAGGTACAGGCGGGAATCGCCCACATGGAACACATGGGCGGTCGTGGACTTGATGACCAGGCCGGTAAAAGTGGTGACCATGCCCTTGGCGGAATCGTACCGCACCTGTCCTTGCGACCACAGCCAGCGGTTCAGCGCGCCCAGCACCTTGGTTGCTGAGTGTTTCACCGTCCAGGAATCAGGTGTGCTGAGATAGTCCTGCATAAAGCTGCGTACACAGGTCTGGGCGGCGATTACGCCCCCCTCCGAGCTGCTCATGCCATCGCAAATGGCGGCGGCAATGCCCTTGTTCAGCAGGGCGTTTCCTGTGGGCAGCAGGGCGTCTGCCGCGTCGGCATTTTCTTCCTTGTCGCCTTTTTCCGAAGCGACGGCGTAGTCGATTTCCAGGGTGTTGGCCATGATTGGTTGCGGGTCGATGGCTCCACGGGCCGGATTGCACCGGCCCGTGGAGTGTTTCAGCCTACCTTGATCATCTGTACAGTGCCATCTTCCATTACCTCGGCAGTATGACCCTTGGGCTCATCCAGGAACTGGACTGCAATCAGCGCCACCAGGGCCGCGCCGGCGATGACCATGAAGAACATCTGGGGGGAAACGAAGGAGAACACGGTGAGGAAGGTGACCGCGCCCACGTTGCCGTAGGCGCCTGCCATGCCGGCTATCTGGCCGGTCATGCGCCGTTTCACCAGGGGAACAATGGCGAACACAGCGCCTTCGCCGGCTTGCACGAAGAAGGAGCAGGCCATGGTGGCGATGACTGCAAGCGCCAGGGGCCAGCCGGAGGAAATCTGTCCCAGTATCAGATAGCCGATGGCCAGGCCCGAGATGAGCACGGTGAGCATTCTCTTGCGGCCAAACTTGTCGCTGAACAGGCCGCCGAAGGGGCGGGCGGCCAGGTTCATGAAGGCGAAGCCGGAGGCGAGCAATCCCGCCTGCACCAGGGACAGGTCAAAGGTTTCCTTGAAAAACAGGGGCAGCATGGAGACCACCGCCAGTTCGGAGCCGAAGGTCACGAAATAGGCCAGATCCAGAATCGCCACCTGCTTGAACTTGTAGCGATGTATTTCGGGTATCTCTTCTTTGAAAACATGCTTGTTGATGCGCCAGACCTGTGACGTCTGGTAGATGTAGAGTGCGATCAGGCCGATGTAGATGCTGTCGGTAGCCACGGCGCCGATGATGTTCAGATTGGCCGGTCCCAGTTTCCAGGCCAGCACGGCCAGGGCGGCGTACATGGGGATGTTCATCAGCAGGTAGAAGAAGAAATCGCCCTTGCTGGTCACTTCCATGGCGCCGGTTTTCTTTGGCTTGAAATAGGTGGATCCCTTGGGCGTGTTACGCGCCAGCTTGAAGTACACGAAAGAATACACCAGAGCGATGGCGCCGGTAGTGGCGATGGCGTAGCGCCAGCCGTTTTCCCCGCCGTACAGCAGAGCCAGGGTGGGCAGGAGCATGGCGGAAGCCGCGGAGCCGAAGTTGCCCCAGCCGCCATAAATACCTTCCGCCACGCCTACTTGCTTGGCGGGGAACCATTCGCCAATCATGCGGATGCCGATGACAAAACCCGCGCCCACAAAGCCCAGGGCGAAGCGGGTGGCCAGCAGCATGTCGTAGGAGTCGGCCATGGCGAAGAAGAAACAGATGATGCTGGAGATAAACAGCAACCCGGAGAAAATCAATCGCGGACCATATTTGTCCACCAGCATGCCGATGATGATGCGGGCCGGTATGGTCAGGGCCACGTTCACGATGAGCAGCGCCTTTACTTCCTGCTGGGTCAGATTGAATGTCTCCTGTATGGCGGCCAGCAAAGGCGCATGGCTGAACCACACCATGAAACTGAGGAAGAAGGCGAACCAGGTCAGGTGCAGGGTTCTGGTCTTGCCCTGGAATGAAAGCAGATTGAATTTGGTTTCCGACATGAGATAAAACCTCCGTTTATGAAATCCGGAAGAGTCTCTGCAAGTGTCGTGCCAGGAAAAATTTCAGCGCATATATAAGGTATATTTTATTTTCCCAAGGCGGCGGTTATATACAAATTAACCGCACAGAGCGTGCATAAATCTATTTTGATGCAGAATTGCGCAGGCGGTCTCCCGGGAGGCACCAAACTGGTGCAGGCGTTGGTGAAAGCTGTGGCCTGTCTTTCCAGAGGCAAGGATGGATTGCAAAAAAACATTAGTTAAAACAACTATATATACATGTTGGCAAGGTAATTGCTTGTGAAGTGGGAATCGTATATCGAAGAATATCCTGAACATAGAGGAAGCCCATGAAAGAACGTCTGGTACTTGTAGGAAACGGCATGGCGGGAGTGCGCACTCTGGAAGAGTTGCTAAAGCTTGCACCGGAAGAGTACGACATTACTGTGTTTGGCGCGGAACCCTACCCCAACTACAACCGGATTATGTTGTCGCCGGTGCTGGCGGGTGAAAAAACCATTGATGACATTATCCTCAATGACCGTGCCTGGTATGAGGAAAACGGCATCACTCTGCATACAGATGATCCGGTGGTGGAGATCGACCGGGTAAGCTGCAAGGTGGTGACCCGGTCCGGCCTGACAGCGCCATATGATCGCCTGCTGTTGGCCACAGGCTCCAATCCTTTTATCATCCCCGTGCCTGGTTCCGATCTGCCGGGGGTGGTCGGATTCCGTGATATAGCCGATGTGGACGCCATGCTGGAAGCGGCGAAGAGCGGAAAGAAGGCCGTGGTCATCGGTGGTGGTCTTCTGGGGCTGGAAGCGGCCAATGGCCTGCAGCGCAACGGCATGGATGTCACCGTGGTGCATCTCATGGATAGGCTCATGGAGCGCCAGCTGGACAAGATTGCAGCGGAAATGCTGAAGCAATCCCTGGAAGAGAAGGGCCTGGAGTTTCTCATGCAAACCCAGACCGCCGAAGTGCTGGGGGAAGACCGGGCCGCCGGCCTCAAGTTCGCCGACGGGTCGGAGATCGAGGCGGATCTGGTGGTCATGGCCGTGGGCATCCGTCCCAACACGGAGCTGGCGCAGAAGGCCGGTCTGTACTGCGAGCGCGGCGTGGTAGTGAACGATACCATGCAGACCTATGATCCCCGGGTGTATGCCGTGGGCGAGTGCGTACAGCATCGCGGTGAATGCTATGGCCTGGTGGCGCCCCTGTTCGAACAGGCCAAGGTGGCCGCCAACCATCTGGCGAAGATGGGTATTGCCCGCTACGAGGGTTCGGTGACTTCCACCAAGCTCAAGGTTACGGGCATTGACTTGTTCTCCGCCGGCGATTTCAACGAGGAAGAAGGTGACGAGATTCTGGTGCTCCAGGATCCTGCCCGGAACCTCTACAAGAAACTGGTGGTCAGGGACAACCGCATCAAGGGCGCTGTCATGTATGGCGACACCATGGATGGCACCTGGTATTTCCAGCTTCTGCGTGAAGGTACGGATATTTCCGGCTTTCGCGGTACGATTCTGTTTGGTCAGCATGACCTGGGCGATGCCGGCCATGGCGATGAAACCCGGGTGGTGGCCCTGTCTGATGACGCGGAAATCTGCGGCTGCAACGGCGTCACCAAGGGCGACATCGTCAACGCCATCCAGACCAAGGGCTTGTTCACCCTGGATGACGTGCGCGCCCACACCAAGGCGTCGGCCTCCTGCGGTTCCTGCACCGGCCTGGTGGAAGCCATCCTCTCCAGCACCGTGGGTGAAGGCTATGACGCCAAACCCAGCAAGAAGCCCCTGTGTGGCTGTACCGACCATTCTCATGATGACGTGATTGCGGCCATTGCGGAACACAGGCTCAAGGACATGAAGGCCGTGTTCACGCATCTGGAATGGAAGACACCCGATGGTTGCGCCACCTGCCGCCCCGCCCTCAACTACTATCTCCTGGCGCGCTGGCCGGAAGAGTATCAGGATGATGCGCAATCGCGTTACATCAACGAGCGCGCCCATGGAAACATCCAGAAAGATGGCACCTACTCCGTGGTGCCGCGCATGTTCGGCGGCTTGTGTACGCCGTCTGATTTGCGCGCCATTGCCGATGTCTGCGACAAATATGGCGTACCCGAGATGAAGGTGACTGGCGGGCAGCGCATCGATCTGTTCGGTGTGAAAAAGGAAGATCTGCCGCCCATGTGGAAAGATCTTACCGATGCCGGTTTCGTCTCCGGCCATGCCTATGGCAAGGCCATGCGTACGGTGAAAACCTGCGCCGGCAAGACCTGGTGCCGTTTCGGCACCCAGGATTCCACGGGCCTGGGCGTAAAGCTGGAAGAACTCACCTGGGGCTCCTGGATGCCGCACAAATTCAAGCTGGCGGTGTCCGGCTGTCCGCGTAACTGCGCCGAGGCCACCATCAAGGACTTTGGCGTGGTCTGTGTGGAGTCCGGCTACGAACTGCATATCGGTGGCAATGGCGGCATCAAGGTGCGCGTCACCGATTTGCTGTGCAAGGTGGATACGGAAGAGGAAGTGCTGGAATACTGCGGCGCCTTCACCCAGATGTACCGGGAAGAAGCCCATTACCTGGAACGCACCGCGCCCTGGGTGGAGCGGGTGGGTTTGTCGTATATCAAGCAGCGCATCCTGGACGATGAAGCCGGGCGCAAGGCGTTGCACGAACGTTTCAAGACCGGCCAGAAATTCGCCCAGATCGACCCCTGGAAGGCGCGGGCCGAAGGTGAAGCCGCCCATGAGTTCACCCCCCTGAAAATCACAGCCTGAGACTGGAGAAGCACATGAGTGACTGGAAAAAGATTGCCCCCCTGGAAGACATTCCCCGTCTGGGTTCGCGAGTAGTGGAAGTGGAAGACGGCAGTATCGCTGTTTTTCGCACCAGCGATGATCAGGTTTTTGCCGTGCGTGATGCCTGTCCCCACAAGCAGGGTCCCCTGTCCCAGGGTATCGTGGCCGGCCACACGGTAACCTGCCCCCTGCACAACTGGAAGATCAATCTGGAATCCGGGAAGGCTTTGGCGCCAGATGAAGGCTGTACCAATACCTATGCCGCAAAAGTTGCGGATGGCATGGTGTATATTCGATTGTAGGCCGGATGTTCCGGCGTCACTGTCCGGGCAAGATAACCGGATCCCAGGCAAACAGCACGTAGAAGGCTGCCCAAACGCAATATATAGAGGAGTAGAAAATGCTTGTACAAGACATTATGACCAAAGGCGCACGCAGCGTCACCAAGGATACCCCGGTTCAGGAAGTGGCTTCGCTGATGTGTCTGTACCGCTTTAGCGGGTTGCCGGTGGTAGAAGGTGAAAAGATTATCGGGTTTATTGCAGAAAAAGATGTGTTGGCGCAGCTTTTTCCCAGCGTGGAAGACGCCATGGAGAATATGGCGACCATCGATTTGAAGGAAAAGGTGGGGGAGTATAAATCCCTCATGAGCAGCAAGGTTGCAGATCTCATGACCCACGGCGCCAAGACCGTATCGCCGGATATGCCGGTGCTCAGGGCGGCCATCATCATGGCGAATAACCGCTTCCGCCGGATTCCCGTGGCGGAAGGCGACAAGTTGGTGGGCATGCTGAGTTTGGGTGATATTCACAAGGCGATTTTTCATCAGAGTCTGGCGGGCGGCTGATTTTTCGGCATGTATTTCGCCCCTTTCCGGGCTGTGAATGATCCTGGTGCAGGGTTGCGGAAGTTGGAGCGAAAAACAGGACGAAGCGGGTAAGATTCCATGTTATTTGGACGAAGCAAGAAGAATCCGGTAAAGATTGCCGATAAGGGTGTGGTGGAGTGGAAATATGCCGCCTGCGGTTATTGCTCCACTGGCTGTTCCATCGAAGTGGGTTTCAATGCTGAGGGCAAGGCCGTGGCCTCCCGGGGCGTGGCGGATGCCGACGTCAACCGGGGCAAGCTGTGCCTGAAGGGCATCTTCGAGCATGAGCTGTTCGAATCGGCCGGACGGGGCGTGGTGCCCAAGATGCGGGATCACTGGCATGAGGATTGGCGGGAGACTGATTGGGATACGGCCCTGGACAAGGTTCATGACGAGATCCGCCGCATCCAGGAAAAATATGGCCGGGATTCCTTCGCCATCATTTCCACGGGCCAGATGCTCACCGAGGAGTTTTACACCCTGGGCAAGCTCACCCGGGGCCTCATCGGCACCAATAACTACGACGGTAACACCACCTTGTGCATGGCGTCCGCCGTGTCCGGCTACAAGCGTTCCTTCGGCTCCGACGGCCCGCCGGGTTGCTACGAGGATTTCGAACATACCGATTTGTTGATCGCCTGGGGCTCCAACCTGCCGGAGCAGCATCCCATCATTTACTGGCGCATGAAGGAAGCCCAGGAGAAGAAGGGCTTTCCCCTCATCGTCGTCGATCCCCGGGTCACCATGCTGGCGCAGAATGCCGATATCCATCTGCCCATCACCCCGGGCACGGATGTGGTGCTGCAGAATGCTTTGATGCACGTCATCATCAAGGAAGGCCTGCAGGACCAGGCCTATATCGACGCCAACACCAACGGCTTCGAGGAACTGAAAGCGGAAGTGGAGAAATACGATCCCACCACCGCGGCGAAGATCTGTGGCATAGATGAAG
>JAMOMB010000054.1 GCA_027068795.1 Sedimenticola sp.
GAAGACCAAACTGAAAAATCCCCGGGGCGAGAATCTCTACCGGTTCTGGGAGGATCGCATCACCCGATGCCTGAATGCCGAGTTGAAAAGCCACAGGGAACCCGTGTTGATCAACCTGGCCTCCAACGAGTATTTCAAGGCGGTGAAGCCCAAGTTGCTGGATGGCCGCTTGCTGGATATCGCCTTCAAGGAGGAAAAGAACGGCAAGGCGCGGGTGATTGCGGTTTTTGCCAAACGGGCGCGGGGCATGATGGCCGACTATATCATCCGCAACCGGCTGGAAGCGCCCGAAGCCATCAAGGCCTTCGACCGGGAGGGCTATCGTTATTCGGCCGGGGACTCCGATGACAGGCAATGGGTGTTTGTGCGCCCCCAGCCCTGATTGCTGATGCAAACCTTGAACAAGCATACTATAATGAGAATAGTTCTCATTACATTAGTCTATCCATGAACCAGCAAAGCTTATCCCAGGTTGCTCCAGGCCGGCGTGTGCGCCTGGTGTCCATAGAAGGTGATCGCATCCTCACGCGCCGCCTGCTTGCCCTGGGGTTGAGCGTGGGTAATGAGGTGGAAGTGCTGCATCGGCGCAATGGCGATGTGGTAGTGGGCAGGGATGGCAACCGGCTGGCTTTGGGGCACGATATTGCCGCCCGGGTGTTGATCAAGGAGCTGTCCTGATGGACGGTTGTTGTGACCAGGCGCAGCCCCTGCGGGGTGATTATTCCCTGACCATCGCCATTGCCGGCAACCCCAACTGCGGGAAATCCGCTCTGTTCAATGCCTTTACCGGCATCCGCCAGCGCACCGGCAACTGGCCCGGCGTAACCGTGGACCGCAAGGAAGGGCAGTTCGAGCTGGAGCAGTACAAGGTCAAGCTCATCGACCTGCCGGGCATCTACAGCCTGGACGCCTCCTCCATGGATGAGGAGATCACCCGGGATTACCTCCTGTCCCGCGAGGCGGATCTGATCATCAACGTGGTGGATGCCTCCAACCTGGAACGCAATCTCTATTTTACCGTTCAGTTGCTGGAAATGGGCGTGCCCATGGTGCTGGCGCTGAATATGATGGATGTGGCGCGCAAGCGCGGCATTCGTATCGATGTGGAAAAGCTGGCGGAGGAGCTGGGCTGCCCGGTGGTGCCCGTGGTGGCGACCACGGGTGAAGGCACGGCGGAGCTCAAGGCGCGCATGCTGGCGGTGGCGACCGGCGCGGAATGCGGCGGTTTTGCCCTGGCGAACGAAGAGGTGGTGGAGCAGGCGGTGGCCGATCTGGAGCAATACCTGTCGGAAGAGAATCCCGCCAACCGCCACTGGCTGGCATTGAAAATGCTGGAATCCGATGAGCAGATCCCGGAGGATCTCCCGCAGCAGGGCAGGCAAAGCATCCTGCGCTGGCGCAAGATCATCGAGGATCGCAGTGGCGAGGAGCCGGACATCCACATCAGTGACAGCCGTTTCAGCCATGCCCATGCTCTGGCGCAAACTGTGATCAAGGAGCGCGGCAAGCTGGGGAAAACCGTGTCGGACCGCATCGATGCCGTGGTGTTGAGTCGCTGGCTGGGGGTGCCGGTTTTTCTGTTCATGATGTACCTGATGTTCATGTTCACCATCAATATTGGTGGCGCCTTCATCGATTTCTTTGACGGCGTGGTAGGCGCCGTTGCCGTGGATGGCGCTGGCTATCTGTTGTCCTCCTGGGGAGCGCCGGACTGGTTGCGGGTGATTCTTGCGGATGGTCTTGGCGGCGGCCTGCAGGTGGTGGCCACCTTCATTCCCATCATCACTGCCCTGTACCTGTTTCTTTCCGCCCTGGAGGATTCCGGCTACATGGCCCGGGCCGCCTTCGTCATGGATCGTTTCATGCGCGGTATCGGCCTGCCGGGCAAGGCTTTCGTGCCCCTCATTGTCGGTTTTGGCTGCAATGTGCCGGCGATCATGGCGACGCGCACCCTGGAGAACATGCGCGAACGCAAGCTCACCATACTCATGAATCCTTTCATGTCCTGTGGGGCGCGCCTGCCGGTGTATGTGCTGTTTGCTGCTGCTTTCTTCCCCGATAACGGACAGAACCTGGTGTTTGGTCTGTATGTGATCGGTATTCTGGTGGCGGTGCTCACGGGTTTGATCATGAAGAAAACCCTGCTGCGCGGAGAGAGCGCCGGCTTCATGATGGAGCTGCCGCCCTACCATTTGCCGACCCTGAAAGGAGTATTGCTGCGCACCTGGGACCGGGTAAAGGTGTTTGTGAAGGAAGCCGGGCAGATCATCGTGATCATGGTGTTGGCGCTGAACCTGCTCAACTCCATCGGCACGGACGGCTCCTTCGGCAATGAGGATTCCGACAAATCGGTTCTCAGCGCGGCCAGCAAGATGGTGACGCCGGTGTTCGCCCCCATGGGCATTCACCAGGACAACTGGCCGGCGGTGGTGGGCATTGTTTCCGGCGTGTTGGCCAAGGAAGTCGTGGTCGGCACCCTGGACACCCTGTACAGCCGCCTGGCGGAGGAGGCTTCCGGCGGCGGAACCGAAGAGGAGACTTTCGATCTGCTGCGGGCGCTTGGGGATGCGGCGGCCACGGTGCCGGAGAACCTGTCGGGGGTTGCGGAATTGCTCACGGATCCCCTGGGGCTGGGGGCCGCGGATGTCCAGGATATCGCCGAAGTGGCTGCGGAGCAGGAAGTGAGCATGGATGTGTTCGGCGCCATGGTGCTGCGCTTCGATGGCCAGGTGGGCGCTTTTGCCTATCTGTTGTTCGTGCTGCTGTATTTTCCCTGCGTGGCGACCATCGGCGCCATCAAGCGGGAAGCTGGTGGCGGCTGGGCGGCGTTTGTCGCCTTCTGGACCACCAGCGTGGCCTATGTGTCTGCGAGCGTCTACTACCAGGCGGCCACCTGGTCCCAGCATCCGGGCGCTTCCCTGATGTGGATCCTGCTGCTGCTGGGGTATCTGGGCCTGGTGATCGCCGGGCTGAACCGCTGGGTCAGCCGGGGCAAGCCGGAAGTGGTGAATCCGGCGGCGGAAGGGCAGCCATGATCCTTTCGGAACTGAAACAATATCTGCAACAGCGGGGGCAGGTGACCCTGGCTGATGTCGTCAACCACTTCGATGTAGATGCCAATGT
>JAMOMB010000055.1 GCA_027068795.1 Sedimenticola sp.
ATAAATAATCACAAGAACATGAGAGATATTCATGTATATCCAGGTCAGCCACCTGCGCAGCATTCTCGCCCTGGCGGAAACCGGCAGCCTCACCGCCGCAGCCAGGCAGTTGCACCTTACCCAGTCCGCCTTGTCCCACCAGCTCAAGGGACTGGAAAAGCATTTTGGCGCCAAGCTGTTTCAGCGCAAAAGCCGCCCCCTGCAATTCAGCCCCGCCGGGGAGAAGTTGCTGGCCCTGGCTCGCGCCATTGTCCCCCGGTTGCAGGAATGCGAGTATTCCCTGTCGCGCATGGCCCGGGGCGTGGCGGGGCGGCTGCATATCGGTATCGAGTGCCACAGTTGCTTCCAGTGGCTGATGCCCACCCTGGATCTGTACCGGGAAAGCTGGCCGGAAGTGGAGCTGGATCTGACTCTCGGGCATAGCTTCACTCCCTTGCCCGCCCTCAAATCCGGGCGGGTGGATCTGGTGATCAGCTCGGATCTGCTGCCCGAGCCCGCCCTGGCGTTTCAGCCCCTGTTCGGCTACGAGTCCTGGCTGGCCGTTTCCGCGGATCATCCCTTGGCGGAGAAGGAGCGGGTATGCCCCCGGGATTTGCAGCCGGAAACCCTGATTACCTATCCCGTGGAGCAGGGCCGGCTGGATGTGTTCTCCCAGTTCCTGCATCCGGCGGGCGTACAGCCTGCGGCGGTGCGCCATGTGGAGCTGACCCCCATGATCCTGCAGCTGGTGGCCAGCGGCCGGGGGGTGACGGCCCTGCCAGGCTGGGCCCTGGATGAATATGCGGGAAATCCCCGCCTATGCTTCCTGCCCATGGGAGAGCAGGGCGTATGGGGAACCCTGTATGTGGTGATGCGCAGGGATGACAGTGAAAAGCCCTATATGCGGGGCTTCATCGAACAGGCCCGGCGCACCTGTTTTGCGCGGTTGCCGGGGATACGCAAGATCGATACACCGGGGTTTTCCGGTTCTTGAGGTTCAGTTTCCCGCGATGGTCATGTTCTCGATCCACCAGGAGCCGGTGCGGATGCTGCCGGGAATATCATCGTCGCTGCCCACGGCGACCAGTTGCCGGAACATTTCTTTCATGTTGCCGGCAATGGTGATTTCCTCCACCGGGTACTGGATTTCGCCGTTTTCTACCCAAAAGCCGGCAGCGCCGCGGGAATAGTCGCCGGTGACCGGGTTGAGTCCCTGCCCCATGAGTTCGGTCACCAGCAGGCCCTTGCCCATTTCCCCCAGCATCTGGTCGAGATCCATGGCGTTGCTTTCCATGCTCAGGTTTCTCACGCCGCCGGCATTGCCGGTGGTCTGCATGCCCAGCTTGCGGGCGGAATAGCTGTCCAGAATATAGGTTTCCAGCCTGCCGTTCCTGATCAGGGACTTGGGGTAGGTCGCCACGCCTTCGTTGTCGAAAGGCGCGCTGGACAGCCCCTGGGGAATGAGGGGGTCTTCCCGGATTTCCACCCAGTCCGGAAAGATCTGCTCTCCCAGGGCGTCCAGCAGAAAGCTGGCCTGGCGGTATTGGGCGTGGCCGCGGATGGCGCCGGTGAGGCCGCGCAACAGCCCCGGCGCAATATCGGCGCGAAAGATCACCGGCGCCTGACAGGTGCCGAGCTGACGCCCATGCAGTTTCGCCAGGGCGCGCTGCGCGGCCTTGCGGCCGATGCTTTCCGGCGCCGCCAGTTTGCGCCAGTCGCGGCGGGTGTCATACCAGTAATCCCGCTGCATGCAATCGCCGTCTTCGGACAGCACCACGCAGCTCAGGGTATGCCGGCTGGTGGGGTAGCCGCCGACGAAGCCGTGGCTGTTTCCATAAATGAAGCTGCCGCTTTGGGTGCTCAGGGTGGCGCCCTCGGAGTTGCTGATGCGGGGATCGAGATCCCGTGCGGCCTGCTCCGCCTGCAATGCGGTGTGCATGGCTTCGTCGGGGCTGACGGGCCAGGGATGGTGCAGATCCAGGTCCGGGTAGTCCTTCGCCATGAGCGCGGCGTCGGCGAGGCCGGCGCAGTCGTCTTCCGAGGTGTTTTTCGCAATGGTGCAGGCCTTGTCCACGGCCTCGCGGATGGCGGTGGGGCTTAGATCCGTGGTGCTGGCGGTTCCCTTGCGCTGGCCGAAGAACACCGTAATGCCAAGGCCCTGGTCCCGGGTGTGCTCGATGGTTTCGGTTTCACCCATGCGCACGGTAAGGGAGAGGCCGGCGGAGCGGGAGACTGCGGCGTCCGCCGCGCTTGCGCCGAGCTTCTTCGCTTCGGCCAGGAGGTCGGCCACCATCTGTTCCAGTTGTTCGATAGAAGGACTCATAATGCCGTGCCTCCCACGGTGATTTCATCGACCTTGAGGGTGGGCTGGCCCACCCCTACGGGAACGCTTTGCCCGTCCTTGCCGCAGGTGCCCACGCCGGGATCGAGTTGCAGGTCATTGCCCACCATGCTCACCCGGGTGAGCACTTCCGGGCCGTTGCCGATGAGGGTGGCGCCTTTCACCGGCGCGGTGATTTTCCCGTCTTCGATAAGGTAGGCTTCGCTCAGGGAAAAGACGAACTTGCCGGAGGTGATGTCCACCTGCCCCCCGGAGAAATTGACTGCGTACAGGCCGTTTTTCACTGAACCCAGGATTTCCCCGGGATCTTGTTCGCCCGGCAGCATATAGGTGTTGGTCATACGCGGCAGGGGCAGATGGGCATAGGATTCGCGCCGGCCGTTGCCCGTGGCCTGCATGCCCATGAGCCGGGCGTTGAACTTGTCCTGCATGTAGCCCTTGAGGATGCCGTTCTCGATGAGCACGGTATTCTGGCCGGGGGTTCCCTCGTCGTCGATGGTGAGGGAGCCGCGGCGTTCGGGCAGGGCGCCGTCATCCACGATGGTGCAAAGCGGCGATGCGACCTGCTCGCCGATGCGGTTGGAGAAGGCGGAAAGCCCCTTGCGGTTGAAGTCGCCTTCCAGCCCATGACCCACGGCCTCGTGGAGCAAAATGCCCGGCCAACCGGGGCCGAGCACCACGGTCATGGCCCCGGCGGGGGTATCCACCGCTTCCAGATTCACCAGGGCCTGGCGCACCGCTTCCCGCGCATAGCCCAGGCCCCGCTG
>JAMOMB010000056.1 GCA_027068795.1 Sedimenticola sp.
AACGCAGAAAGATCATCCGATCGATCACCATGCTGCGGTTGTGCCGCTGGGTGACGCTTTGCGAACAGGTGTTCGACACCGCAACCGGTACCTTCCGGGGCAACATCTATGCGCTGCACGATGAGCCCGCACCTTTATCGCTCACGCAACAGCTCGATCCCGGGTACATGGCATTCCTCGAGTACTGCATACAACACAAGGACAGACGCATTCATCGCATTGCCACCAACATTTCCGAAAGCATCGACAATGATCTGCTGCTGGGGAGGGATCTACTGAGCCACGACCCCGCTCACCAACACGAAGTACGACTGGCGGCGGTCAACGCAATTCTGGCGCGTGAGCGAGGCGAAATCCCCAGCCGCGACAGCAAGAATCGCGCCGCCTTCTTTTCCCAGGCCGTTGAACCGTTGCTGGAAAGCAAATCCACGGAATCGGAGGAATGGGACGACCCCAACCGGCCATCGGAAAATTACCAAGTACAGATTCCGGACACGGTAAATCACCGGGTTCAATTTTTGCACACGGTGATTTCGTCCCCGGAAACGCCGAAATTACCGGGTGCGGAATCTGCACACGGTAATTTATCCCCGAATCACCGGGTTCAAAATTCTGCACACGGTGATTCTGAACGTCGTCGTAGTAGTAGTAGTAGTATTTTTTTAGAAAAAACGACTACTACAAACACCGGTGGTAAGAACCACCAGGGCGAAACGGCAAAACCGGCCACCGCACATCAATCCGACCAAACGCTCATCCGTCCACCGGAGCTCACAGACAACGAATACGCACTGGCGCTGCGGCGTATTCAGAAAATGCCCCTGGAAGAACAGCAGAACCTGCTGGACGAACTGGGCGAACAGATTCGGCAACGCAAAGACACCAGCAACCCCGTGCGCAACCCCATCGGTTATCTCAACTGGCTTTGCCAACAAATCGAGCAGGGCAAGCAGCCCCTTTCCAGCGCGCACCTGAACCGCCAGGAACGGCGGCGACGGGAAATCGAGCAACAGGAACGAGAACGCCGGCAAGCGCAGAAGGCAGAGGAAGAGCTGGCCCGGATGGCCGGGGAACTGGCGCAGAGGAAGAAGCCATGAGACAAAGTTATTTTTATAGGCTCATTAACGCAGACTGTTGCCACTGGCAACACCCTGGCAGGGCGGCAGACTGTTGGGAGTCCCAACACCCTGGCAAACCGGCCCAACACCAAGGCAAAAGATGATTAGGTGGATTTATGTGGGTATAGACTCAGACTGTTGCCACTGGCAACACCCTGGCAGGGCAGCAGGCTATTGCGACTCGCAACACCCCGGCAAACCCTGGAAATCCACCAAAACCCGTTGGCATTTGTCGGTTACCCGGCAGCGGATCCCGGGATATGTTTCAAAACCAGATGGCGGCGCCACAAACCGGCCACAAGTGAAAACAAAGGAAACACAGGACATGAACGACAGCATGGAACAGGATCCGACACGCATTGACATGGGTCCCCCCAGGCAAGGTCCATCAGGGTGCCCATGCAATAAAGCGCAGAGGGACGCCGAGAGATTGATCGCCTCGTTGCGCAAAACCATCAACACGTTGGAGAACGCAAACAGCAAGCTATACGCAAAACCACTCGCCATCGCAATAAAGATGCTGCGAGAACTACAACAAGAGGATCCGCAATGAAAAAGATATTTCTTATCCTGGGCGCCGTCATGGCACAAAATGCGTCCGCCCTCGACGATGAATGTACGCCGCAACTCAATGCGTACATCGAGGGCTTGACCATTGGCATTGTGCTGGCCGGCGAGCCACGCCGGGTCAACAACATCCAGCACCCGGAACGGCTGCAAGCCCTGCGCGAAACGCAGCCCGATTGCGCCATCGCCAACACGATACCGGGTCTCTGGGGTCGCGAGCGGCGGGATGGCGCCGCCACACAATCCACCCACGGAGACCCGCACGATGAGTAACACCGAAAAAGGGAATGTCGTGATCGCTGGCGATTTGGTGTACGCGGGGATCGACGAGGATGATCGGTGCGAAGTGTGCAATGCCCTAGTCATCGAATTCGAGGATCCTGCCAGCCTTCGTCGGGCCATCATGACCGGTCAGGCCGCATTCACGGTTTTCGAACCTGAACACGATCATGACAGGCTCACCCATGCGCCTTGCGACTGAACCAAAGCCTTTCGGCATGGATACCGGTCAGGCCCATGGGTGAGCACGAACCCGTTTCCATACCCGCCTTGCTGGCCCCAGGCCCGTTGGCCAGCCGCGCACAGCCGGTGAAACTGTACACCTTGCAGGGCGTGCATCTGTTTCTCGGGCAGCGGCGCCAGGGATCCCGACCGGGCTATCCTGGACTTCGTCAGTTCGCCAGAAACATCGCCCAACCATACCGCATGGCAGCCCGGAACGATCCCTGGGCGGATTGGTGGCTGGTCAAAGCGGAAGCGGCACTGGCGCAATCTACCCGGGATCTGACGCAACTCGATGAGCGACTTGCCGACCATTTGGCGCAGTTCCCTTTGTTACCCGACAACACGCTGGCGCAAAAACCCACGGAAATGACTTTTCACTTCGGTACGCCTTACGGCTACCTGGGTGCGCAGCTGCTGCTGAAATACGATGCGTATGTGCAAAAACTGGTGCAGGCCCGCCACCTGAGCCTGCTGGATCGGCATGAACTGTCACGATGGATTCGCAATGGCCGCAGAGTGGTGATCCGTGCGTTCTTATCTGCTTCAGGTTATCGTGATATGGGCGTGAGTCGCACCGATTTGCAAACCCAAAATGAACTGGCGAAGGCCGCTGCTGTCGCAATGGGGGAGCTGCCCCAGGATCTTGCCAACACCAGTAAACGATCCCGCTATGCGCCAACCATCATACCCGCCATGAATCAGGCGAACGTGCGCCAGTAGCCGGGTTGTGGGCCGCGTTTAGATCGAAAGCAAGCGCTTTAGATTGAAGATGCTGCACGGCTTAGATCGAGAATGCTGAATTTCTTAGATTGAACATGAAGATTTTCCGCTTGTCCCCAAAGGGCCCTTTAAGGGTAAGGGGGACGGCTGCAACAAG
>JAMOMB010000057.1 GCA_027068795.1 Sedimenticola sp.
TTGTTTTCCGGATCGAAGTCCGCAGTGGCGGGCGCAGTTATTGCGTGAAAACCGTGACAATCTCGGCATCAGCCTGCTCGAAGCGCCCCTTGCCTGGTGGGGTTCGCCGCGCCGCATTGCAAAGCTCGCCCATGTGCATGGGCTGGAAAACCTGCAACAGGCATTGCAGCGCGGCAAAGGCGTTTTGCTCCTGTCCGCGCATCTGAACAGCCCGGAGCTGGGCAGCCGCCTGCTGCTGCACCTACAGCCGTTCATGGGCATGTATCGTCCGGACAACAATCCGGTCATGGAGCGGGTCATCAGCAACGGGCGGCGTAAATGGATCCAGGGACTGATTCCCCGGCACAATGTGCGGGGCCTGATCCGCGCCCTTAAACAAGGCCATGCCGTATGGTATGCTGCAGACCAGAATACGGCGCGCCGGGAGTCCGTGTTTGCGAAATTTTTCGGCATCACGGCCTCCACCAATTCCGCCACCGCACGCCTGGCGAAACTGAGCGGAGCCGCTGTGGTGCCGTTTCGCGCCATCCGGCGGAAGGACGGCAAGGGACACGACCTGTTTCTGGAGCCGCCCTGGGAGGATTTTCCCGGCGATGATTTGGTGGCGGATACCCAACGAGTGAATGATCTGGTGGAGAGATGGGTGCGTGAGACCCCGGAGCAATACATGTGGATTCATCGCCGTTTTCGCACCCGCCCCCGGCGTTCTGACCCCCGGCTCTATCCGGTGGACTGAATGAGCCGCAAAGTCCAGCCCCAAACCACCTTTGCGGAAAGCAAGGATCTCTACCTGCGCCTGCTCAAGCATGTGCGCCCCTACTGGCTGGTGTTTGTGCTGGCCATCCTGTTCACCATTTTCCTCGCCGCCACCGAGCCCGTCATCCCCTATCTGATGGAGCCATTGATGGACAAGGCGTTCGTGGAGCGTGACGAGCAGTATATGTTCTGGATGCCCATCGCCCTGCTGCTGCTGTATGTGGTGCGGGGTATCTTCGGTTTTGTCAGCCGGGTGGCGTTCCAGTGGGTGGGAGGCAAGGTGGTGCTGGATCTGCGGCGGGAAATGTTTGAACGCATCCTCACCCTGCCAACGGCTTATTTCGATGCCCACGCCACGGGCAATCTCATCGCCAAGATTACCTATGACGTCACCCAGGTGACCACAGCCGCCACCCGGGTGCTGGTGGTTCTGCTGCGGGACTCCCTTTCCGTAATCGGCCTGCTGGGTTTTATGCTGTATCTGAACTGGCGCTTTACCCTGGTGGTGTCTGTGCTGCTGCCCGTGATGCTGGTATTCGTGCGCTTTGTCGCCGGCCGCATGCGCCGCTCCAGCCGGGATCTGCAGGAAACCATGGGAGAAATGACCCATGCCCTTGAAGAGGCCACCCGGGGCAACAAGATCGTCAAGGTCTATGGCGGCGAGGCGTCCGAGCGCAAGCGCTTCCACAAGCTGGCCAACTGGGTGCGGCGCTATCGCTTCAAGCTGAAAGTGGCGGACGCCACCAGTGCGCCTATCGTCGAGTTTATCGGCGCCATCATGATCGCCCTGCTCATCTATCTGGGAACCGGCCAGCTGGGCGGGGAGCCCATGACGGTAGGGGAGTTCACCGCCTTTTTTACCGCCATGGGATTGCTGTTCCCCCCCATCAAGCGCTTGACCGCCATCAACCAGCCGCTGCAGACGGGGCTGGCCGGCGCCGAATCCGTGTTTCGCCTCATCGACGAAAAGCCGGAAACGGATACCGGCGTCAGGGAGCTGGCCGATGTGCAGGGGCGTATCTGTTTCGAGAATGTCAGCTTTCGCTATGACCAGGCGGAAAGCCATGCCTTGCGCGATATCAGTTTTACTATCGAGCCGGGGCAAAGCGTGGCCCTGGTCGGGCCGTCCGGCAGCGGCAAGACCACCATTGCGGCGCTGATCCCCCGTTTCTATGAGCCGACATCCGGGCGCATTACCCTGGACGGCATTCCCCTTGGCGAGATCCGGCTGCGCAGCTTGCGCGACTGTATTGCCTATGTGGGCCAGGAGTCGGTGCTGTTCAATGATACCGTGGCGGCCAATATTTCCTACGGACTGAAGCAGGCGCCGAGCCGGGAACAGCTCGAAGCAGCGGCGAAAGCCGCCCATGCGCTGGCGTTTATTCAGGAATTGCCCCAGGGATTTAGTACAATGGTGGGCGAAGACGGGGTGCGCCTGTCGGGCGGCCAGCGGCAGCGTATCGCCATTGCCCGCGCATTGCTCCGGGATGCGCCGATACTGATACTGGACGAGGCGACTTCCGCGCTGGATACGGCGTCGGAACGCCATGTGCAGGCGGCATTGCACAATCTGACCGCAAACCGCAGCACCCTGGTCATCGCCCATCGCCTGTCCACCATCGAAAACGCCGACCGCATACTGGTGGTCAATCAGGGGCGTATCGTCGAGACAGGCACCCATGCCGAACTTATTGAACAAAACGGTGAATATGCAGATCTGTACAACAATCAAATCGTTCTGCAGCGCGAAGGAAGCGTTGAATAAGCCATGAACGACAAAGACGACATGAAACCTCCCGTCGGGGAAGGGGAGCTGGATTTTTCCGGCAAGTATTCCCGGCAGAAGGCGGATGAATATTTTGCAAAGCACCAGAGTACGTTCGGTCGGCGGCTGTCCAACCATTGGGAGCACCATATGGCCCGCCGGGCTTTACGCATGGCAGGCAATCCATCCTCGGTGCTGGATCTGCCCTGCGGCGCGGGCCGCTTCTGGGATTTGCTGGCGGAAGATCCGGAGCGCGAGCTGTATGCTGCAGATTATAGTGAAGGGATGCTGGCGGTGGCCAAGCAATTGCAGCCCGCGGAGATCGCCTCCCGCTTCCAGGTGTTCCAGACGTCCGCCTTTGATATCAAAATGGAGGATGCCGCCGTCGATGGCATTTTCTGTATGCGCCTGTTGCACCATATAGGAGAGCGGGAAGACCGCATGCGCATCTACCGGGAGTTCCATCGCGTGACGCGCGACAGCGTTTGCATCTCCCTGTGGGTGGACGGCAACTACAAGGCCTGGCGGCGCTTGAAGCTGGAA
>JAMOMB010000058.1 GCA_027068795.1 Sedimenticola sp.
TAGGTTCTGCTGTTCTTCCAGGGGCATTTTCTGAATACGCCGCAGCGCCAGTGCGTATTCGTTGTCTGTGAGCTCCGGTGGACGGATGAGCGTTTGGTCGGATTGATGTGCGGCGGCCGGTTTTGCCGTTTCGCCCTGGTGGTTCTTACCACCAGTGTTTGGAGTAGTCGTTTTTTCTAAAAAAATACTACTACTACTACTACTACGTTCGGAATCACCGTGTGCAGAATTTTGAACCCGGTGATTCTGGGAAAAATTACCATGTGCAGATTCTGCACCCGGTAATTTCGGCGTTTCTGGGGATGAAATCACCGTGTGCAAAAATTGAACCCGGTGATTTACCGTGTCCGGATTTTGCACACGGTGATTTTCCGATGGCCAGTTGGGATCGTCCCATTCCTCCGATTCCGTGGTTTTGCTTTCCAGCAGTGGTTCAACGGCCTGGGAAAAGAAGTTGGCGCGAACCTCACTGTCGCGGCTGGGGATTTCACCCCGCTCCCGCGCCAGGATGGCGCTGACCGCCGCCAACCGCACTTCGTGTTGGTGAGCGGGGTCATGGCTCAGTAGATCCCTCCCCTGCAGAAGATCATTGTCGATGCTTTCGGAAATGGCGGTGGCAATGCGATGAATGCGTCTATCCTTGTGTTGTATGCAGTACTTGAGGAATGCCATGTATCCAGGATCAAGCTGTTGCGTGAGCGACAAAGGCGCGGGCTCATCGTGCAGCGCATAGATGTTGCCCCGGAAGGTGCCGGTTGCGGTGTCGAACACCTGTTCGCAAAGCGTCACCCAGCGGCACAGCCGCAGCATGGTGATCGATCGGATGATCTTTCTGCGTTGCCGGATGTTGCATCGTGACATCAGGGTTTTATGGCTGGGAAATCCCGCGCCCTGCATGCCCTGTTCCTTGGCGTAGATCCAGATGTTGGCCCAGATCGTCTTGTCCACGGGATCCAGGATGGGATCCATGAATGCCAGCTTCGGCATGGCCTCATGGGGTGCGGAAAGAAACAGGAAGCTGTCCTGCGCTGGCCCGCCGCCATCGAGCATTTTCGCCTTGCCGGCTTCGATGTGCGCCCGCAGCAAGGATGCCTGGGGATCGATGGCGGGTTCGATGTTCTCGTTATCCATGATGGTCATTACTGCTCTCTGGCGGAGTATTGGTGGTAAGCATTGCGGGGAACATTGATCATCTCTTTATTGCATGGATTAAGAAAACCACTCGGTGGATCGTGAATTCAAGGGAATGGGGTTGATCTGGATACCGCCGCAGTGAAACAGCTCACAGGCAATGGAAACAAACCGGAAGATCGAGCGACAAGAAGGGAGCTCAAGTTCGTACAGGAAATCCGCCCTGGCTTCCGGTTTGGATTTTTGTGGCAGATTAAGCGCTCCGGTAGGCCGGAGCCCGAACTCTGCGATGCAGGATCCGGATGAATTCAGGATGTTCAGCCAAGCAGTATTCCGTTCACTGGCATCCTCGTAAATGTCCAGTGACAATCGCACGGGGGTGTCCTTTGTCCAACTGCAGGCCTCCTGGAGGTACAGGGTGATGTCCCGGGATGTTGCACTGATGGTGCTGCCGAGAGCCAATGCCGTGATACCGAGTTCACCGTGCAGGTAGGTGGTTACGGTAAGGCAGGTCAGCTCGATCTTTTCGTGTTCTGGGTTGTTTATCACCCGGGTAAAGCTGTACTTGCCGGGGCCGGTCCATGCTTTTTTGACCAAATCGAAGGCCAGGCTGCGCGATGCCGGCAGGATTGCAAGCGGGAGATTTTTTCCATCTGAGCACAACAGGAAGAGTTCGTCGGAGATAGGCTGGCTCATACTGCCACCCCTTCTGGTTCGTTCCATTCATTCACCATGGACCACAGCACCCGTAGTGGAATGCCGGTTTCGTCCTGTAGGGCCAGCCAGTCCTCTGGCCGCATCCGGGCAACGGAGACATTCCGGTTTTGTATGGCTTTCCAGGCCTGGTGCTCTTCCTCTTCCGTCGGTTGCCGGGTTCGCCCGGGGGAACCCGGCAGGCCCAGGGTATAGCGCATGGCGGTGGCCTCACGACTGGTGAGCTGAAACAGGCTGTAGAGCATGGGTTGCGGTGCATTGCGCCGCACCATTTCCTGTACCACCTGTTCTTTCGACCGCTCCTGCATCAGGCGATCAAGCAGGCGCGACAATGCCGGTACGTCGATGGTGATGCGGACACATCCCCGTAACTCTGCCAGGCGGCTGATTTCTGCAGGCCGCAAATCAGTGAGCGGACCGATCATGGAGGATGTGATCCCCAGCTGGTTGGCTATCGCGTAGTCGCCGTTGGCGATGCTGTTGATCAGATGGTCAAGCACCATACGATTGAGCAGGGGGCAACTGATGTGTGATTCATGAGATTGATTCATTCCTGTCCCCTCCACGGATCTTCCCAGGGCCCGTCGTCGTAGTTGATGTCCGAGTCCTCGTCGATCTCGGAATCGCTTTCTTCCGGCTCGTGCGCTGTCTCAGGCCACTTGAGATCCGGGATCCAGATACTGGCCGGCCGGCCCAGCAGGCCGGCCAGCTTTTCCTTGGCCTGCAGCATGTCGATCAGAATGGTGAGCGACCGGGGGTCAAGGTTGCGCAACGCGATGCCCAGGTGGTATTGCGGCATGCCGACGATGCGCTCCATGCCCTTGTGGCCGTTGTTTTCCGCCAGATAGATGGCCCAGCGGGTCTTTACCAACTCTTCGGGCGCCAGTACTTCGGGCGGGTCTGCCTGGTGCTGGACGGCCATGGACTGCTCGGCGAGCTCCATGAGCATCCACCATACGATCACCCGCTGGTTCTGCATGATGGTCCCGCCAAGGGGATTGCCACCGACTGACCATGCCACCAGCGGCGCTTTGGGCAGGTCGATCCAGTAGCCGGCGCCGCCGTTGGTGCGCATGATCAGGTTGGCCAGGCCGGCGGGTTGCGCCAGGCGCATGGCCTGGGTCCACAATCTGGCGCGCAGTGACTTGATGTCGTCAGGAAGGGGTTTG
>JAMOMB010000059.1 GCA_027068795.1 Sedimenticola sp.
AACGGCGCTCATCATTTGACATAGAACGAGGTTGAATCATGAGCAACGAAGACTATAAAGTAGCGGACCTGTCCCTGGCCGACTGGGGACGCAAGGAAATCGCCATCGCCGAAACGGAAATGCCCGGCCTGATGGCCCTGCGCGACAAGTACAGCGAAAGCAAACCCCTGGCCGGCGCCCGTATCGCGGGTTCCCTGCATATGACCATTCAGACCGCTGTCCTGATCGAAACCCTGACGGCCCTGGGGGCCGAGGTGCGCTGGGCGTCGTGCAACATCTACTCCACCCAGGATCACGCTGCCGCAGCCATTGCCGCTGACGGCATCCCCGTGTTTGCCTTCAAGGGCGAAACCCTCACCGAATATTGGGACTACACCCACCGCATCATGGAATGGGGCGACGGCGGCACTCCCAACATGATTCTGGACGATGGCGGCGATGCAACCCTGCTCATCAATCTGGGCGCCAAGGCGGAAAAGGATCTTTCGGTACTGGACGACCCCACCAGCGAGGAGGAAGAGGTGCTGTATGCGGCAATCCGGAAGCGTGTTGCAGAGCAGCCCGGCTGGTATTCCAATATTCTCAAGAATATCAAGGGCGTGACCGAGGAAACCACCACCGGCGTGCACCGCCTTTACCAGATGGCGGAAAACAACGACCTGCCCTTCCCGGCCTTCAACGTCAACGATTCGGTCACCAAGTCCAAATTCGACAATCTCTACGGCTGCCGCGAATCCCTGGTGGACGGCATCAAGCGCGCTACCGACGTGATGATCGCCGGCAAGATTGCCGTGGTGCTGGGCTATGGCGACGTGGGCAAGGGCCGCGCCCAATCCCTGCGCGGCCTCGGCGCTACGGTATGGATCACGGAAATCGACCCCATCTGCGCACTGCAGGCGGCGATGGAAGGGTATCGGGTAGTCACCATGGATGAAGCCGCCCCCCTGGGCGATATCTTCGTCACCGCCACCGGCAACTTCCACGTCATCGACCATGACCACATGGCGGCCATGAAAGACCAGTCCATCGTCTGCAACATCGGGCATTTCGACAATGAAATCAATGTCGCCAGCCTGGAACAGTACCAGTGGGAGGAAATCAAGCCCCAGGTGGATCACATCATCTTCCCCGACGGCAAGCGCATCATCCTCCTGGCCCAGGGACGGCTGGTAAATCTGGGCTGCGCCACCGGCCACCCCAGTTTTGTCATGTCCAATTCCTTTACCAACCAGGTACTGGCGCAGATGGAACTGTTCAACCAGACGGGAGAATACAAGAACGAAGTCTATATCCTGCCGAAAAAACTGGATGAAGAAGTCGCCCGTCTGCACATCGACAAGATCGGCGTCAAGCTCACCCGGCTTTCCAAGGTGCAGGCCGACTACATCGGCGTTCCCGTGGAAGGCCCCTACAAACCCGATCATTACCGCTACTGAGGGCAGGCCGCCGGAGTTCCCACGCAGGAAGTCCGGCGGCCGTTTCCACCATGGATACAGCAAACCAAGAAACACCCGCCATCAGCTTCGAACTGTTTCCGCCCAAGACCGAAAAGGGCATGGAAAAACTCAAGGCGGTGGTAAGCCGGCTCAATACGCTCAAGCCGGAATATTTCAGCGTCACCTATGGCGCCGGCGGCTCCACCCAGGAGCGCACCTTCGCCACCGTGGACTGGCTGCGCGGGCAAGGCATAGATACGGCGCCCCATCTGTCCTGCATCGGTACGGACAAGGGCGAGATCCTGGAAATTCTCAAGCGCTACCAGATGCAAGGCATACGGCGTATCGTCGCCCTGCGCGGGGATTTGCCCTCGGGGGCCGGCCTGGGCGGGCTGGGCGAGCTCAATTTCGCCAATGAGCTGGTGACCCTGATCCGGCAATCTTTTGGCAATGACTTTCATATCGAGGTCGCCGCCTATCCCGAGTTCCATCCCCAGGCGGAAAACGCCCATCAGGATCTGCACAACTTCAAGCGCAAGGTGGAAAGCGGCGCTCATGGCGCAATTACCCAGTATTTCTACAATGCCGACGCCTACTGGCGTTTTCTCGACGACTGCAAACAACGGAAGATAGAAATCCCCATCGTTCCCGGCATCATGCCCATCACCAACTACAACTCCCTGGCGCGATTCTCCGACGCCTGTGGCGCGGAGATCCCGCGCTGGATCCGCAAGCGGCTGGAGTCCTACGGCGACGACCTGGACAGCATCCAGCAATTTGGCGCAGAAGTCGTCACCACGCTATGCCGGCAATTGCTCGACGGCGGCGCGCCGGGACTGCATTTCTACACCATGAACCAGTCCGCCAGCGTGATGCAAATCTGCGCGGCGCTGGGGTTGCCAGACGGTGCGACTGCCTCGTAACTGGGTTTCCCATCCCCTGGCTGTGGGAGAGGAGCTACAGCTCCCGGCCGGAGTCGCCCATCATATTCTACAGGTGCTGCGCATGAAGCCGGGGCAGGAAATCATCCTGTTCAACGGCGCCGACGGGCGCGACTATCGGGCAACGCTGATGCAAGGGGGGAAGAAAACCGCCATCGCCGGGGTTACCTCCGCCAGCGAGGTGGAGCCACCGCCGCGGCTCTCCATTCGGCTCGCCCTGGGCATCTCCCGCGGCGAGCGCATGGATCTGGCCCTGCAAAAAAGCGTGGAACTGGGAGTCGCGCAAATCACCCCCTTGTTCACGGCGCGCACCCAGGTAAAGCTTCCCCCGCAACGCTGGCAAAAACGCCAGCAGCACTGGCGGGGAATCATCATCAGCGCCTGCGAACAGTCCGGGCGGCGCTGGCTCCCTGTATTGCATCCGGCGCAAAGCTACCGCCAGTGGCTGGAACACGGAGAAGAGCAGGTCTTGTTTCTGGATCCTGAAGCAAAATACAGCCTTGCCGGCGTCAACAGGCCGGAAGCAAGCCTGTGCCTTCTCTGCGGTCCCGAAGGAGGATTCAGCGAAGAGGAAAAAAAAGCCGCGATTGCGGCCGGATGCACCCCGGTGCGCCTGGGTCCGAGGGTACTGCGTGCGGAAACCGCGCCTCTGGCGGCAATCGCCGCCGCCCAGACCCTATGGGGCGACTTTCTGTAGCAACGCTCCCAGGCGCTCCAGGTCGGGGACGAGCGCCTCCACATCCTGCACCTTCACCCGGTCGCTGATGGGCCAGTCATCCGGCCAGGGATCCCCTTCGGCTACTTCGAGATTGTCTTCATTCAACGTCACCAGGCGGGGCATTCCCGTGGCTTCGATACCGATAAAAGGCGTTTTCAGCTTGTCGGAAAAGACATGCACGATGATGATGCGCTTTCTTCCCCGCTTGCCTTCCCGCTCCACCCCGAGCACGCGCTCCATGGAAATCAGCGGCAGCACCAGATTTCGCCAGGAAAAACTGCCCAGCAGCCAGCTTGCCTCGGTGGTGTTTGCGTTGATTTCCCGGTAACCCAGTATTTCGATCACGGCCGCCGCCGGGAGCAGCAAAGGCATCTGCCGCTGCGGGATCAGCAACCCCTGCAGCTCATGTATCGCACCAGATTCAACGCTATGCATTGCTATTCTCCGCCAGCAGCGTGTAGATGTTCTCCAGCAAATCGGTTTCCTGATAGGGCTTGCCCAGGTAACGGTTTACGCCCAGCTCCATGGCGCGCTCACGGTGTTTTTCGCCGGTGCGGGAGGTAATCATGATGATGGGAATATCCGCCAGTTCCGGGGTATTGCGAATATGACGCGCCAGCTCATAGCCGTCCATGCGCGGCATTTCGATATCCAGGAGCATGATATCCGGTTTGGCTTCCTGCAGGACAGTGATGGCGTCCACGCCATCGCGCGCGGTGAGCACCTGCATGTTGTGGCGCTCCAGCAAGCGGCTGGTGACCTTGCGCACGGTGATGGAGTCGTCCACGACCATGACGGTTATGCCCGCCGTCTCTTCTTCCTGCTCGACAATGGGCGCCTGGGTGATCACGTCGGAACGAACCAGGGCATTCACATCCAGCAGCAGCGCAATCTTGCCATCCGCAAGAATGGTGCCGCCGGTAAACCAGCGCACCCCACTGAGCTGCGCGCCGATGGATTTGACCACCACCTGGTAGTTGCCCAGCAGATGATCGAGTTGAATCGCCATGCGTTGCTCGCCGGAACGCACCAGCAGCAATGGATACCATTTTACGTTTTCCTGAATTACCGGTTCGGAGATGCCCAGCATGGCGCCCAGGTAGCGCACCGGATACTGATGCCCCCCATACTCGATTCCCTCGGTATACCCCTTGTAGCAGGCAAGCAAATCCTTGCGGGAAACCCGGATGATCACCTCCGCGGAACCATGGGGAATCGCCAGCACCTCATCCGCCACCTGCACCAGCAGGGCTTCGGAGATCGCCAGGGTAAAGGGCAGGCGAATAACAAAGCTGCTGCCCTGACCCCATTGGGAAAGAATCTCCAAAGAGCCGCCCAGTTGCTTGATTTCACTTACCACGGCATCCATGCCAACGCCGCGGCCCGCCACCTGGGTGACTTCCGTCGCCGTAGTAAAACCAGGTTGCAGAATGAACTGATACAAGGCGTCATCATTCACTTCCGCATCGGCTTCAAGCAAACCGTTGGCCACTGCTTTTTTACGGATGGCTTCACTGTCCAGCCCGGCGCCGTCATCAGAGATGCTCAACACCACCTCCGTGCCCTCCCTGGACAGCACCAGGGAAACCTTGCCGCTCTCGGGCTTGCCATGGGCAAGGCGCTGCTCCGGTGGTTCGATGCCATGGGCCACAGCATTGCGCAACAAATGTTCCAGGGGCCCCATGATCCGATTCAATATGGTGCGGTCGATCTCTCCTTCCGCCCCCTGCACATGGAGTTCCGCCTTCTTGCCCAGATTCTGGGCGGTCTGGCGCACCACGCGCTGCAATCGGGATGCCTGGCGGTTGAAAGGCACCATGCGGCTACGCAGCAAGCCATCCTGCAGGTCGTTGGTCACCCGCGCCTGCTGCAGCATCAGGGTATCGGCATCCCGGGTTTGTTCGCTCAGGGTTTCGCCGATGTTGGAAAGGTCGTTGATGGTTTCCGACAGCGCACGGGACAGTTGCTGCAGGGTGGAATACTGATCCATTTCCAGCGGATCAAAATCCTGATAGCGCTTGCTTTCGCTTTCCCGCTCGTGGCGCGAGCGAATCTGCGCTTCGGTTTCCAGTTCCAGGGCGCGCAACTGCTTGCGTAAACGGGAAATGGTGTCGTTGAGTTCCTGCAAGTCACTCTGCACGGTCTTGTTGTGCTGCTCCAGACGCGCACGGTAGATGCTCACCTCACCCGCATTGTTTACCATCTGGTCAAGCAGTTCCGCCAGCACCCTGACACGCTCGCCTTTCCCTGCAAGTTCTTCTTCCGCCTGCAAGGGCGGTGGGCGAAGCTTGGCCTTGGTGGGAATTTCGCCCGCGGGGAAGGGCAAGACCTTCCCTTCCTCATCCAGCAATTCACTATCACCCAAGAGACCGGATTCGGAGAGCAATTGCGAATCCATCATGAGCGACGATTCCATCTGGGTATCGACGATGGTGCTTACTTCCGACATCTGGGAAGTGCTCTGTGACAACAAGGATTCCGAGGCGCGTTCTTCCTGCACTTGCGGCAACTGCCATGGCTCTCCCGCTGCCGCCTGCTCCAGGGCGCGGGTGATCTCGGCAAGGGCGGGTACGGCGCCGGAGCGCTGCAGCTGATCAATGGTGGTTTCAAGGGCATCCAGCCCCAGACGCACCAGGGGAACCAGATCGTCTTCGGCGGCGAGGTCGCCGGAAGCAAGATTCTCGAACAGGGACTCCAGGGCATGGCTCAGATCCCCCAGGGAAAACAGTCCGGCAAAACGCGCATTTCCCTTGAGGGTGTGCAGGTTGCGCATCAGACCATCGATAGACGCCTGGGCGGTGAGGTCTTCCTGCCACTGGCCATAGAACTCTTCCAGCTGCTCGCTCAGTTCGCCGGCTTCTTCGAGGAAGATCTCCAGCATTTCCGGATCGACATCCGGCTTGTTTGCCGCGGAAACAGGGTCGATTGCCAACGAGGCGGTTTCCACAGAATCCTCCGGAAGCAATTCGCCTTCTTCCTGCCAGGACTCGGAAAGCAGGATGGATTCCGGCTCCTCATCGGCATGCCCGGAAATCAGCTGTTGCATGCCCTGGGCGAGATCGCCGGCGGCCTCCACCTGTTCCGACAGGTTCGGCAGCTTGCCGTTCAAATGCAGCATGTCCAGGGCGCTCTCGATGTCTTCGAGCACATGGCCTACGCTGTTCTTGGTGTCTTCATCCACTTCCCCCTTGCTTTCCAGAAGCGCCTCGAAGAAGGATTCCAGCCCTTGCAGCACTTCGCCCAGGGGCATAAAACCCGCCAGCCGCGCACCGCCCTTGAGAGTATGCAGATCCCGGCAGATTTGCACACCGGCTTCAGACAGGGGATTTTCCCGCCATGCCGCCATGCGCTCGGCCAGTTGCGGAAATATTTCTCCGGCTTCTTCCAGAAACACCTCCTGCGCTTCACGTTCAGGAGTCAAATCAGAGAGGGCTTCGCTATCGGCGCCAAACTGCAGTTCCGAAATCGCATCGGGCAAAGCCTGATCCTGCCGGCGTATGTCTTCCGCCAGCTCTTCCCAGCCATCGAATTCCACATTGGGGGTGTTGATTGCTTTGAGCATGCGCTGCATGGCGTCCCGGAAGCGCCTGAACAGTTCAAGTGTCCGTTTGTCACAAACATGGGACAGTTGATGCAAGTGCTTGCAGTATTGCTCCATCGCCCCTGCCAGAGTGGCCATGGGCACCACTTCGGCGAGATGTGAACTGCCATGCAAGGTATGCACGGCCCGAACCACATCGCTTCCCACAATGCAGTCATGGCATTGCACGATGAAATCATCGATAACAGCAAGATGGGTGGAGGATTCGGCCTTGAATATCTCAACCAGGTCTTCCGCGAGCAAAATCGAGGAATGCTCCAGCTCGCTTTCCCCTGCGGTCGCTTCATCACCCGGTTCGGGCAATTCTTCGGTGATTGGCTCTTCCAGCCCCGCAAACTCGGAGTCCGCCTGCGCATCGGCAGCGGCTTCCCGCTCTTCCGGCTGTTCCGCTCTTTCCGCAAGGGCAAATCCACGCCGCTCCAGTTCCGCAACATCGATGTTGATGGATGCGCCTTCTGCCTGGGCATTGACGAGCACGGGCACCACCGCAATGACATCATCGAGATAGGCGATCACTTCTTCATCCGGCTTTACGCTGCCTTCCATGATGCGGTTCAACAGGTTCTCCACCGCCCAGGAGAATTCACCGATAATATGCGCCCCTACCATGCGGCCACTACCCTTGAGGGTATGGAAAGAACGACGGAAATTCTGCAGCGCCTGCTCGTCTTCGTGGTCTTCTTTCCACAGCGGGTACTGGGTCTGGATCACCTCCAGTTCTTCTGCCGCCTCCTCCATGAAGATATCGAAGATTTCCGGATCGATCTCATCCATCTGCAGGGTGATTCCAGCATCTTCCGTTTCAAGAACCCCGGTTTCCGCTTCTTCTGAGGGTTCTTGCGTATCGGGCGCGACCTCCCGCTCTTCCGCTACGATATGCTCTTCATCAGGAACATCTGTGTCAGCCAGAAATTCAGAAACAGGCTGTTGCTCTTCGGGCAGGTCGTCGGAAAACATGGAGTCCGTAAACAACTCCTGATCCACAACGGCTTCCTTGTCTTTTTGCTCTGCAAACTCCGGATGGGCCTGGGCTTCTCCTGCGGCTTCCTCGGAAGTCAGCCGCAGCAATGCTTCGGCAGCATATTCAGTAAACTGCTCCAGCTTGCTGCGCTTCTCGAGGCGAGCTTCAAGATAGTATTCAATACCCGCAAACAGATCCACCAGGGCGCTTTGCTGCACCCCGTTCATCTGCGTTTCTTCCTTGCTCATCTCGCGCAGCACCGGCTCAGCCTGCTGCATGAGGCTGGCTATTGTATCCAGCTTGGCCAGCGCAAATACGCCAACCAGTTTGTGCACACTGTCGGCAACATCAACCAGGCCGGCACTGTCGGCCGAGCCACGCAAATAACGCTCAACCCCGGACTTGATCTGTGAAAATTCGGTAAAGGCTTCTGAAATAACCGCTACGATGGTTTCCTCGGTTTCCTGGTCATGGGCTGCTTCCAGCTCCTGCTGGGAATCCGTACTGGATACGCCTCCGCCACCAGGAGCGGTCAAGGCCGATTCCACTTCCACGATAACCGTGGCAATTTGCATCAGCTGTTCATCATCCAGCAACTCATTGGCGGCCTCGGCTTCCGACAGATTTGCTGCAACTTCAGACAGTTTTTCCCGCAAGGCGCCCCGGCCCAGCATGCCAAGCGTATCTCCCGCCTTCAGCAGCTGGTGATTCAATCCCTGCAGCCGATGCGTTTCTTCTCTGTCGCCGCGAATATAGAGATCCAGGGCCTCTTTCACCTGCAGCAGGTCTTCCAGCAATGCATCAGCAACCGCCTGAAGCACGTTTTCATCCGCTCCCATCGTGGCTTCCGCCGGGGATTTGTGGATTTGGTCGGGAAAACTGTTGGCCAGGTCGGCGGTGCGTTTTACTGTCAGCACCACGGGATTGACCGAATGCGAGCGCGAAACGAAATACAAAAGATTTTTCAGCAAATCCGTGGGAAAGTCGATTACTGTCGCCTCTTCTCCCTCTTCAGACAGCCGCTTCAATACGCGATCAACCCGGCTGAACAGCTGCTTTACTTCATCATCAGCGGTAAATTCACCGTCGATCAGGGTAACGACCAGCGCCTCCCCCGCATCCATGAGGCGGCGCAGACGCAAGGTGCCGGCCACTGCGTTGATCTTTTGCAGAACATCCAGGACTTCGTGCAGTCCCTCATCCAGGTTGTCATCCCGATACCAGAGCAACAGCCCCTTGTGATAGCGATTCCGCAACCTGCGTATGATGCCGGGCAGTTGTTCGTTCCCCGAACCGGGAACCACGGGTTCGCGCTCCACCAGGCGATCCAGGTTTGGCGCATAGAGCACTACTTCCGATGCCGGCGCCACATTGCGCAGCGCACGCAAATCATTCAGCACCGGCAGCAGCACCAGGGGAATATCCGGCTCGCCTTTTTCCAGGCGCTGCAAATAGGGCGGCAGCTGAACCAGGCCCAGCATCAGGGATTCCGCAATGCGCTCGTTACCGGAAAACGCGCCGTCCGCCAGCAAGCGGGCAACCCGCTCCATCTCCTCCACCAACATGCCGGCCCCATACACCTGCACCATGCGCAAGGTGCCCAGGAGTTGATGGACATGCTTCAGATAAACCTCAATGCCATCACCGCGGAAGCCGGCGCTCACATACTCTTCCAGCGCCTGGCGGGCAAGAAGTATGGTTTCATCCATACCTTCCTTCACCCAGCGCAAGGTGGCGTAATCGGGCTTTTCCATGTCAGTCATCAAAGATCCCCAGGATGAGCTACAGTGCATCCCCGGCAGCCCCTGCCAGGCGGAAAACAGCCGGCCAAGGTGAACCAGGAGTACATTGGAGCAGTACCGTTACATTCTTTCCGGAAGCACAAACCCAGCAACGGACTGGCGCAGACGGTTGGTCTTTTCCGCCAGCTCGCCAATTTCGGCCGCCGCATTCGCGGTGCCGTCTGTGGTCTGCTGCGTGATTTCCTGGATAACGCCCATGGTGTCGTTCAGCTGGCGGGCTTCGGCAGATTCCTGCTGGGCCGAATCGGCCAGCTTGGTGATGATTCCGGCGATTTCGTTGGATACTTTCTCGATTTCCTGCAATGCCGCACCTGCATCCTCGGCCAGACCGGCTCCGCTGACCACCTCCGTGGTACTGGCTTCCATGGAGCTGACCGCCTCGTTGGTATCCGCCTGGATGGTTTGCACCAGCGCCTCGATCTGCTTGGTTGCATTGGCGGAGCGTTCCGCAAGGCGCTGCACTTCGTCCGCAACTACCGCAAAACCACGACCGGCCTCACCCGCCATCGCCGCCTGCATGGCGGCATTCAACGCCAGGATGTTGGTCTGGTCCGCAATATCCTCGATCAGCTCTACGATGTTACCGATCTCCTGGGAACTCTCACCAAGACGCTTGATCCGCTTGGAGGTTTCCTGGATCTGCTCGCGGATATTGTCCATGCCGTTGATGGTGCGGCGCACCGCTTCACCACCCTTGGAGGCCAGTTCCACCGAGTTTTCCGCAACCTGCGCAGACTCTGTAGCATTGTTCGACATGTCTTCAAGAGCCACCGTCATCTTGTCGATGGTGGAGCTGGCTCCTGTGATCTGTTCACGCTGATGCTCGGCGGCATCCGCCAGATGCATGATGGTGGCCTGGGTATCTTGCGCAGAAGCGGATACTTCTTCTGTGGTCTGGTTGATGGACTCAACCACTTCGCGCATGGCTTCAATCGCATAGTTGATGGAGTCGGCAATAGCCCCGGTAATATCTTCCGTTACCGTAGCCTGCACCGACAGGTCACCGTCCGCCAGGTCGCCCATCTCATCCAGGAGGCGGCGAATCGCTTCCTGGTTTCTCTGGTATTGCTCAGCAGTAATTTGCTCACGCTTGCGCGCCTGGCCAATCAAAACCAAGCCGAGCAAGACCAGCAATACCGGAATAAGGGCGCCCAGTGCGGTCACCAAGGTTGTGTTGATGGAAATGCCAGCAACCTTCATGTTTCCGGCCTCGGTGCCATAGAGCCGGATAAGCTCGCGAGCTTCTTCCGCCACCTTGTCGGAAGACAGGGCAAGCTGGTTTGGCACATCCATATCCGGCAGCACTTCGCCCTCGGCCAGCGCTTCTTGGGCCATTTCCGTCATGCCTACTTCCCCGATGGCTTCCAGCGCCGGCAGCACATTCGAGATCATGCTAAGGATCACGCCCAGAGATTCGTCGATGTCCCCGAGAATGGCTTTTGCTTCCAATAGCTGCTCTTTCAGATTTTCATCCTCAACCGCTTCAATTCCCAAAGCGGCGCTGCCATCAACCAGTGCATTGACCACGGTTTTCAGTTCATCCACATCCTGTGTCAGCTGGTCCACGGCAAGGGCGGTCGTTGCGCCCCCGGCCAGCACTTCTTTCAGAGATGAATTGATACGCTGGGTCAGAAACAGCTGCCGGGAAGCATAAAACACCTGCGTCGGCGTGGCCTTGCCTTCCACCAGGGCATTGGTAACGCCAGAGGACACCTCCAGCAAATCCGGCAAGGTGTCCCGAATTGCAGTGATGATTTCATTCACCGACAAAATCGCCTCCTTGTTGTCGAGAATGGCATCCACATGCGAGCGCAGCTCCAGCCAGGCGTTTTCCAGCTTGCGCAGCTGCGGCTGCATGGCTTCAGGCGAAGGCGGCAAATCCAGCTCAGGCTGGCCGTTCTTCAAGGCATCCAGTAACTGAGAAAAACGGCTTGTGGATTCCCGCACACGGGAGAACGAGGCTTCCTTGCCGCTCGCGGCTTCGGTTGCATATTTGGCAATTCGGTGCGCGAGCACCTGTTGCTCGGAAGCATACAGAATGTATTTTTCCACATGTGCAGTGTGCTTTGCCCAGGCAACAAAAGCCAAGACGCCCGCCACCAAGGACGCAATCAGCAACACGGAAAGCAGTGGGACCAATGCCGACCGGCTGGATCCTTTTTTTGCTCTAGCTACCATTTCTCAATACCCCATTTATTGTGAGCCTGACTCACCCAACCAAGTTATTCGCCCGGCCATCTCTACATGGCGGGTCAATATTGTTTACCTTGCGACATCACTACCCGAATCAAGCGGGCTTTATTTCTGCTTACTGCGACGCTACCGAGTGCGCCTACCCTTATGAAGCGGCCGCCATGAAGTGCTCATCATTGGCCAGCGCCGCCATGCTGAAAACCGGCCAAACACCGTCATCCAGCCCAAACACGTCGTAAACATACCGCCCAAGAGATCCATCAAAATGCGCATCTGCAATCTGCTTGCTCACCGGCAGGTGGCGCATGCCGAGAACAGAGGAAACCAGCAAGCCCGTGGAAGCCCCCCGGTTGCGGATCACCAGTACGCGGGACTGATCGTTTACCATTACCGCTCCACCGCCGATGAACTGCTGCAGATCAACGATGGGAAGCAGCTCTCCGCGAATATTCGCCAAGCCCAGCATCCAGCTTTTGGTTCCGGGAACCCGGGTAACGGATTCCGGATACGGCAGCAGTTCACGAATTTCGTTCATGGCGGAGATGACTTTAACCCCGTCCAGAACAAAGGCCAGTCCCTGCCAGTCCTCCTCCTTGACCATGGTTGCAGGAACCAGCGATTCCTGCGCCCTGCTGCGACGGTCGGCTTCCGCCAGCCGCGCCAGCACGGCCCGCGAATCCTGAGCGCTATCTCCGGACATCAACCAATCAACTCGCTTACCTTGGCCAGCAGTCTGGCGGAATCCACCGGTTTCACCAGGTAATCCTTCGCCCCCTGGCGCATGCCCCATTCCCGGTCCGTTTCCTGATCCTTGGTGGTAACGATAATGATGGGAATATGCCGCGTGGATGCATTCCGGTGAATCTTGCGCGTAGCCTGAAACCCATTCAGGCCGGGCATGACCACATCCATCAGTATCAGATCCGGCATTTCTTCAATCGCTTTCTGCACACCCTCTTCACCATCAGTGGCAACCACCACTTGATAGCCTTCATCACCCAGCGCGGTGCTGAATATGTGCACCTCCGTGGGGGAGTCATCAACAATCAATACTTTTGCCATATTCAAATTTCCACTTGTAGGTTACTGTCATGCTGCCTTTGGAATATGCCGCCGTATGGCATCCAGCAATTCATCCCGGCTGAAAGGTTTGGTGAGATATTGATCGGAGCCGGCCAGTCGCCCCTTTGCGCGGTCAAACAGACCATCCTTGCTGGACAACATCACGACCGGCGTATCACTGTAGGCCTTGTTGTTCTTGATCAATGCACAGGTTTGATAGCCATCAAGCCGCGGCATCATGATATCGACAAAGATCAGATCCGGATGATGATCTGCAATCAAAGACAAGGCCTCGAAGCCGTCCGTAGCGGTTACGACTTCACATCCCGCCTTTTTCAGAAGATTCTCCGCCGTACGCCGGATCGTCTTGCTGTCATCTATGACCATTATCTTCAAACCGGAAAAACCGGCATCTGCATCACTCATTGCTGCTACTCATTTCGTCTTTACCATTTGCTGCCACTCGAACAAATACACTTCATCCTTCCTCCCTGCAACGCAATTCACATCTGAACAGCTCGCTTTCTGTCTGGCAAAATACGCCAAAGCATGCAAGCCGCGCCACTCGCGGGCATTGGGATGGTTTCTCCCGTATCTGATGCAATCTCCCACTGGTAGAACAATACCCCTTGAAGCTCCCTGTAACCGCAGCCGCCCGCCACCAACCGAAAAAACTCCGGGCGAACCGTCCGGCGCACAGTCGATGTAAAACGGGACGTGGCTCTCGCAACCAACTGTTATTATTACAAACTGTTTTTGCCTTTCTGCCTGCAACATAGCAAGCTATGTTTTCGAGCGCAAGGCTGATGCTGGAAATCTTTGTACCAATCCACACCAGCAACAAAAACGCAGGCCACTATTTTTTTTTAACCGGTGAATGTAGCATGTCAGTTGATATCGGGATTGTGATGGATCCCATAAAAACCATCAAAACCAGCAAGGACAGCAGCTTCGCCATGCTATTGGAAGCACAACGTCGCGGCTGGAGGCTTTGGTACATGGAGTTGAACGATCTGTTTCTGCTGGAAAACCAGCCCATGGCGAGAATGAAACAGCTTCAAGTACAGGATGACCCGCGGCACTGGTTTGCATTCACCGCAGAAAGAACGGCGCCCCTGAACGATCTGGACGCAATCCTCATGCGCAAGGATCCGCCGTTCAACATGGAGTACATCTACGCCACCTATTTGCTGGAACAGGCGGAAGCCCGCGGCAGCCTGGTCGTGAATCGCCCCGGCGCCTTGCGCGATGCAAACGAAAAGCTGTATACGAGCTGGTTCCCCCAGTGTACGCCTCCTACACTGGTTTCTCGCAACTACCAGGATTTCAACGACTTTCTGGAAAAGCACCAGGATATTATCCTCAAGCCCCTGGGCGGAATGGGCGGAGAGTCCATTTTTCGCCTGCGCCAGCAGGACCCCAACACCAATGTGATCCTGGAAACCCTGACTGCAAAACAAAGCCGCTACGCCATGGCGCAAAAATTCATCCCGGAAATCAGCGCCGGAGACAAGCGTATTCTGGTAGTCGACGGTGAAGCCATCCCCTGGGCGCTGGCGCGGGTGCCCCAGGCCGGGGAGAACCGCGGCAATCTGGCGGCGGGCGGCAGCGCCCATGGCATCGAACTCAGCCAACGCGACCACTGGATTGTGGATCAGGTGGCGCCCCGATTGAAAGAGGCGGGAATTCTGTTTGCAGGATTGGATGTAATCGGCGACTATCTCACCGAAGTCAACGTCACCAGCCCGACCTGCATCCGCGAACTGGACGCCATCTACAATCTCAATATCAGCGCCGTACTGATGGATCGCATAGAAGAGAAGCTCGATACATGAGTATTGCCATTCGCCTTTCCCTCCTCTTGCTCGCCGCCACATGGTTGCTTGGCGCTTGTGAAAGAACGGAACAGGTCCACAATGGCCGCTTCCTGGCATTCGGCACCCTTACCGATATCAGCATTGCAGGCACAAGCCGGGAGCAGGCCGAGTCCGCCATAGCAGCACTGGAAGAAGATTTCGCCATCATGCACAAAGCCTGGCACGCCTGGGCGCCAGGGCCGCTGACCCGCACCAACAATCTCCTTGCGGAAGGCGTGCGTTTCGCGGCCCCGCCCTCGGTGCTGACGCTGATGCAAATATCGGCACGACTCGCCCGGCAAAGCGACAATCTGTTCAACCCCGCCATCGGGCGGCTGGTCAAGCTCTGGGGCTTCCAACAAGATACGATAGAGAACCAGCGTCCCCCGGACGATGCAGCCATCGCCAGGCTGGTGAAAGCCAATCCGACCATGCAGGACATCACCATCGACGGCATTCATGCCCGGAGCAACAACCCCGCACTGCAACTGGATTTTGGCGCTATCGGCAAAGGTTATGGCATCGATCTGGCAATCGAGCATCTCAGGGAAATGGGCATCGAGAACGCCATCGTCAACAGCGGCGGCGACCTGCGCGCCATCGGTTCCCGCGGCGGCCACCCCTGGCGCATCGCCATCCACAGCCCTTCCGGGGCGGGCGCCCTGGGATTTGTGCATGTATCCGGCGACGAGAGCGTCTTCACCTCCGGCGATTACGAGCGCAACTACCTGTGGAAAGGCAGGCGCTACCACCATATCATTGACCCGCGCAACGGCTATCCTGCGCAAGGAACCCGTTCCGTAACCGTTATTCACCACAACGCAACCACCGCTGATGCAGCGGCAACGGCGCTGTTTGTGGCCGGCCCCAAAGACTGGTACAGAATCGCCAGGCAGATGGGCATTCGATATGTATTGCTCATCGACGGCAACAATGTGGCGCATATGAACCCCGCCATGGCGGAACGCATTGAGCTGGCGGACAAAGACCAGCCTGTAAATATATCCAAACCGCTGAACGGACAGGAAAAAGAAAAGAAATGAGCACCACCCGCCATCACCATTACAACGAGGCCATGATCACCATGGCGGTGGTCGCGGTCATTCTGCATGCTTTGGTGTTTCTTGGCGTCAGCTTTGAAATGCCGCCCCCTGCCCCCCTGGCAACCCAGCCCAGCCTGGATGTCATCCTGCTGCCCACACCGAAGAAATCCTCACCCGCGGAAGATGCGGATTTCATGGCCCGGCACAGCCAGCAAGGCGGCACGGACAAGGCCGGCCACGCCAGACCCAGGGCCGTTCCCGACCAGCCCGCCCTGAAGAAAAGCCAACAAGCCGCGGAAGAGCGGATACGCAGCGGCGCCAAGACGCCGGACAGACAACAAAAACCCCATGTCATCACCACCACCGACAAAACCGCGCGCAAAACGCCACAGGCGCACAAAACCCCGGTAAAGGCGCAACAGAAGCCGGATATCAGCCAACTGCTCTCCAGCACCCGCCAGGAAATCGCCCGCCTTACCGCAGAACTGGACAGAAACAGCGAATACGCCTCACAACGCCCCCGGCACAAGGCCATCAATGCCAGCACCAAGGAATACCGCTACGCCGCCTATCTGGATGCCTGGCGCAAGAAAGTGGAGCGCGTGGGCAACCTGAACTACCCCGACGAGGCAAAACGCAAGAAACTGTATGGCGATCTGCTGCTGCATGTCGCCCTGCGCGCCGATGGTTCGGTACAGCAAATCCGCGTGGTGCGCTCCTCTGGGCACAAAATACTGGATGACGCCGCCGTGCGCATCGTGCGTCTGGCCTCCCCCTTTGCCCCATTCCCGGCGGAAATCCGCAAGGAGGTCGACATTCTGGACATCACTCGCACCTGGCAGTTCCTCAGCAACAACCGATTGTTTTCCGGCAAGTAGGAAGATGGGCTGATATAATCCACTCCATGAGTGAAGCTTCATCCCTCACCAACCATTTTCTCATTGCCCTGCCCACATTGCAGGATCCGAACTTCTCCCGTACCGTCACCTATATCTGCGAACACAGCCGCGAAGGCACCATGGGCATTATCATCAATCGCCCCAGCACCCTGCAGCTCACCGATATTCTGCACCACATGGACATCCAGGAGAGCGAACGCACGCCCTCGGAAATGCCCGTCTATATCGGCGGCCCGGTGCAGGAAGATCGCGGCTTTCTCCTGCATTCGCCAGCCAAACCCTGGGATTCCACGCTTTTCATCGGTGACGAGCTGGCGGTAACCACCTCCCAGGATCTGGTCAGATCCCTGGCGAAAGGAGAAGGCCCGGAAGATGTTTTTTTCGCCCTGGGTTACGCCGGCTGGGGACCGGGACAGCTGGAGCAGGAGCTGCAGCAGGACGCATGGATTTTCGGCCCGGCCTCGAAGGAAATTCTTTTCCACACCCCGGTGGATCAGCGCTGGGAGGCCGCCGCCAGACTGGCCGGGGTTGACGTCAATCTGATCAGCAATATCGGCGGTCATGCCTGAAGTGCAGACCCTGCTGGGTTTCGACTATGGCACGGGAAAGATCGGCGTGGCCGTGGGCCAGCAACTCACCGGCACCGCCACGCCACTGACGACCCTGCATCTGGTGAAGGGCAAACCCGACTGGCGGGGCATCGGGCGCCTCATCGAGGAATGGCAGCCCGGCGCCCTGGTGGTGGGCCTACCCATCGGGCCGGAAGAGAACGAAACCCCCATGACCACCGCCGCCCGCAAGTTCTCCAGACAACTGGAAGGACGCTTTCATCTGCCTGTACACCTGGCCGATGAACGGCTAACATCCCGGGAGGCCTGGAGCCGCATCGGCGGCATCGCCATCCACGATGTCACCCGCATCGATTCCATGGCCGCAAAACTTATCCTGGAAACCTGGTTCAGCGCCAATGAGTAACCGCAGCTTCATGCAACACCAGGCCATACTGGATCTGATCCAGGGCATGGCACGCATCACCCGACGCCATTTGCAGGACAGGGGCATCACCCAGCCGGCGATGATCGGCATCCACACCGGCGGCGTATGGGTTGCGCAGCGCCTGCACCAACTCTTGCAGATCGAACCGCCCCTGGGGCAACTGGACATCAGCTTCTACCGGGATGACTTCACCCGCATCGGCATGAACCCCCAGGTCAAGCCCTCGCAGATTCCCTTTGCCGTGGAAGACCGGCATATCGTCCTGGTCGATGACGTCATTCAGTCGGGGCGCACCATACGCGCCGCCATGAACGAAATCTTCGACTTCGGGCGTCCCGCTTCCATCACCCTGGTCACCCTCATCGAGCGCAGCGGCAGGGAATTGCCCATACAGCCCGACATCATCGGCCTGGAGCCGCCCCTGGCCGACGACGAACACATCCGCCTGCAAGGGCCAGACCCGTTGATTCTGGAAATCAGCGGCGACCCGGGCAACAGGGGGGACGCATGAGCGGCGGACAACTGCAAACGGACGAACAAGGTCGGCTGCGCCATTTTCTGAGTATCGAGGGCTTCCGCCGGGAGCAACTGCTGCAAATCCTCGATACCGCAGAGTCCTTCGCCATGCTGCCGGGACGGCAGGTGAAGAAAGTACCCCTGCTGCGCGGCAAGATCATCACCAATCTGTTCTTCGAGAACAGCACCCGCACCCGCACCACCTTCGAACTGGCGGCCAAGCTGCTGTCCGCCGACGTAATCAATTTCAACGTGGACATTTCCGCCACCTCCAAGGGCGAAACACTGCTCGACACCCTGCGTAACATCGAAGCCATGCACTCCGACATGTTCGTCGTACGCCACAGCGCTTCCGGCGCCGCCCATTTCATCGCCCGGCATGTAAGCCCCGGCGTCAGCGTCATCAACGCCGGCGACGGTCGCCATGCCCACCCCACCCAGGCCATGCTGGACATGTTCACCATCCGCCGGCACAAGGGCGATTTCACCCCCTTGCGCGTCGCCATCGTCGGCGATGTGCAGCATTCCCGGGTGGCCCGTTCCCAGATCATGGCCCTGAACACCCTGGGCGTCACCGAAGTGCGGGTGATCGCGCCGCGCACCCTGCTGCCCGCAGACGTGCGCACCCTGGGGGTACATGTCTTCCATGACCTGGAGCAGGGATTGAGAGATGTGGACGTAGTGATCATGCTGCGTTTGCAGCGCGAACGCATGGAAAACGCCCTGCTGCCCTCGGCTCATGAGTATTTCCAGCTCTACGGCCTGACCGCAGAGCGCCTGGCATACGCAAAACCGGACGCCATCGTCATGCACCCCGGCCCCATCAATCGCGGCGTGGAAATCACCTCGGAAGTGGCGGACGGCCCGCAGTCGGTCATCCTGCAGCAGGTGAGCTACGGCATTGCAGTGCGCATGGCGGTGATGTCCATGGCCATGGGCAACAGCAGCGGGGAGCAAGACTCATGATCGCGGTAAACCTGCATATCCGGGGCGGACGCCTGATCGATCCGGCCAATGGCATCGACGCCCACCTCGACCTGTACCTCAAGCATGGCCGGGTGCTTGCAGTGGGCAAGAAACCCAACGGCTTCCGCATCGACAAGACCATCAATGCCCGGGGCAAGATCGTGTGTCCGGGGCTCATCGATCTGGGCGTACATCTGCGCGAGCCCGGCGAAGAACACAAGGGCACCATTTGCAGCGAAACCGAAGCGGCCGCCCGCGGCGGCATCACCACCCTGATCTGCATGCCGAATACCGATCCGGTCATCGACACCCCCGCTGTCTGGGAACTCATCCGCCGCCGGGCGAAAGCCTGCGGCAACGCCCGGGTGCTGGCGATTGGCGCGCTGACCAGAAATCTGGCCGGGGAACAATTGGCGGAAATGGGCGCATTGAAACAGGCAGGCTGCGTTGCCGTCAGCAATGCCCGCAAGCGCATGGCCAATACCCTGGTGACGCGCCACGCCCTGGAGTACGCCCGCACCTTCGATCTCCCGGTAATTCTGTGCAGCGAAGACCCGCACCTCAAAGGCGACGGCTGCGTACACGAGGGCAGCATCGCCAGCCGCCTGGGACTGCCGGGCATTCCCTCGGCAGCGGAAACCGTGGCCGTGGCGCGGGACCTGGCCCTGACCGAACATACGGACAGCCGCAGCCATTTCCATACCCTGTCCACCGGCCGCGCCATCGAGATGATTCGCCAGGCAAGGCAAAGCGGCGCAAAACTGTCCGCAGACGTCGCCATCCACCAGCTGTTTCTTCTGGATACCGACGTGGACGGCTTCAACGCCGACTGTCATGTGGATCCGCCCTTTCGCACCCAGACCGACCGCGACATCCTGCGCCAGGCGGTCGCCAGCGGCGACATCGGGGTCATCTGCTCCGACCACCAACCCCATGAAGAAGACGCCAAAACCGAGCCTTTCCCCCTCACCGCCCCGGGCATTTCCGGGCTGGAAACCCTGCTGCCCCTGTGCCTGAAACTGGTGGAAGAAGGCGTTCTCGACCTGTCCACGGCCATCGCCCGCCTCACCCATGGCCCGGCACAAGCCCTGGGCCTGCCCCTGGGACGCCTGGACGCCGGCCACAGCGCAGACATTTGCATCTTTGATCCCGACCAGATCTGGACGCTGCACCCGGACGAGCTGCACAGCAGCGGCAAGAACACGCCTTTTCATCACTGGGAATTCCGCGGCAAGGTAACCCACACATTGTTCGAGGGGCGCATCACCTGGAATTCCGAATCATGAAGCACCCCCGGCAACGCAACAGCATCTGTCTGGAAGATGCAGAAATTCTTTCCCACCAGGCCTATCCCGGCGACCAGCACATCCTGCGCCTGCGGGCGCCGCGCTGCGCAGCCCGGGCAAGACCCGGACAGTTCGTGCACCTTACCGTCGATCCCCAGCGCCCCATGCGCCGCCCCATTTCCATCATGCGCGCCTGTGCGGATGACGGCTGGATCGAGCTGTTGTACAAGCGCGTGGGAGAAGGCACGACGCTGCTGGCCGCACGCGCCGTCGGAGAGTGCCTGAGCACCCTCGGCCCCATCGGCCAGCCATTCCGGATCACGGAAAAACGTCCCCTGCTCATCGGCGGCGGCGTGGGAATGCCCCCCATGGTATTTGTCGCCGAGAGCCTCAAGAACAGCGAACACCAGCCCATGGTCATACTGGGCTCGGAAACGCCCTTTCCGTTCACGCCCCGGCCTTCCGGCATTTTGTTGCCCGGCATGCCCGATGGCGTCATCGCCAGCATGCCCTTGCTGGACGACTGGGGCATTCCCTGCCGCCTGGCAAGCCGGCAGCAGATGCCCGGCGTGCACCAGGGCTATGTTACCGACCTGGCGCGACATTGGCTGGGCGCCCTGGAAGCCCGGACCCGGCAGGAAATCGGACTCTACGCCTGCGGCCCCCACCCCATGCTGCAAGCCGTGGTGGAACTGGCGCGGGAATTTGCCTTACCCGTGCAGGTATCCCTGGAAGAGTTCATGGCCTGCGGCGTCGGCGGCTGCGCCGGCTGCGCCGTGGAAGTGCAGACAGAAAACGGGCCAGCCATGCAGCGGGTGTGCGTGGATGGCCCGGTATTCGACGGCTATCAGGTGTTTTGATCCATTCGCATCATTCCGGTAGCGCGGCTGCCTGGATCAGTGCGATAAAGCTGCTCAGTAGTCGTCGATGAGCATGGCCGCATCCAGATCCCTGGCGCGGGTTCCCGGCGTATTGTCGCCCAGCTTGATCATGAGGCGCACCTCATTGGAGGAATCCGCATGTTTGAGGGCATCGGCTTCCGTGATCTCGCCTTCGAGATACAACTCGTACAGCGCCTGATCAAAGGTGATCATGCCATGCTCCCGGGAGCGTTTCATCAGCTCCTTGAGTTCATGGATTTTACCCTTGAGAATCAGGTCTGACGCCAGGGGCGTGTTCAGCAATACTTCGATGGCAGCCCGGCGGCCCACGCCATCCGCCCGGGGAATCAGCTGCTGGGCAAGAATTCCCTTGAGGTTCAGGGACAAATCCATCAGCGCCTGGGTCATGCGCTCTTCCGGGAAGAAATGCAGAATCCGCTCCAGCGCCTGGTTGGCATTGTTGGCGTGAAGGGTGGAAAGCACCAGGTGGCCGGTTTCCGCAAAGGTCAGGGCATGTTCCATGACCTCGCGGGTGCGGATCTCGCCAATCAGGATCACGTCCGGCGCTTGGCGAAGCGTGTTTCTCAAGGCAATTTCATAGGACTCGGTATCGATGCCCACCTCCCGCTGGGCGACGATACAGCCCTGGTGCTGATGCAGAAACTCGATAGGATCTTCAATACAGATGATATGGCCGTCGCTATGCTTGTTGCGATAACCCAGCATGGCGGCGAGAGAAGTGGATTTACCCGTGCCCGTGGCGCCGACGAAAATAATCAGCCCCCGCTTGACCATGGCCAGCTGCTTGATGATCGGCGGCAGCTTGAGCTCTTCAAAGCTGGGGATGCTGGTCTCGATGCGGCGCAGCACCATGGCCACCGCATCCCGCTGTATAAAGGCGCTGACGCGAAAACGGCCGATATTCGGCGCGCTGACGCCAAAGTTACACTCTTTGGTATGCCTGAATTCCTCCCGCTGCTCGGGACTCATCAAGCCATAGGCCAGCTCCCGCGTCTGATCCGCAGTCAAGGCGGTCTTGGCAATGGGCTTGATATGCCCATCCACTTTTATGCAGGGAGGGCGCCCCACGGTAATAAACAGATCGGACGCTTTCTTGTCCGACATCAAACGGAGAATATCGTTAAATTCCATCAACAAACCTCAAACAAATATCAGACAGGACGAGCAGGAAAACAAAAGGGGCCGCCCGTCATTCCGCTGCGCAAACCCATGGAGGAAGCATACCTGGATCCCGGCCTGCGCCGGGATGACGGCTTACGCCTCGGCTCCAGCATCAAACGAAAGCTTCCTTGTTCTGCGCCCGGGCGCGGGCGTCCTGGCGGGTGATCAATCCTTTTTGCAACAGTTCCTTGAGATGCTGATCCAGGGTCTGCATACCCACCGCCTGGCCAGTCTGGATGGCGGAATACATCTGCGCAACCTTGTCCTCGCGAATCAGGTTGCGGATGGCGGGCGTGCCAATCATGATTTCCCAGGCCGCGGTACGGCCTCCACCCACTTTCTTCAGCAGGGTCTGGGCGATAACCGCCCGCAAAGACTCGGAAAGCATGGAGCGCACCATGGATTTTTCGCCCGCAGGAAAAACGTCCACGATACGGTCAATGGTCTTGGCGGCGGAACTGGTATGCAGGGTGCCGAAAACCAGGTGGCCTGTTTCCGCCGCAGTCAACGCCAGACGGATGGTTTCCAGATCCCGCAGCTCGCCCACCAGAATGATGTCCGGGTCTTCCCGCAAGGCGGAACGCAGGGCTTCGGAAAACCCCAAAGTATCCCGATGCACTTCCCGCTGGTTGATCAGGCATTTCTTGCTCTGGTGCACAAATTCAATGGGATCTTCAATGGTCAGCACGTGGCCGTATTCATTGTCATTGATGTAGTCGATCATGGCCGCCAGGGTAGTGGATTTACCCGAACCCGTGGGTCCGGTAACCAATACGATGCCCCGGGGATTTTCACAAATGGTCTTGAAGGTGGGGGGGCAATTCAGATCGTCCAGGGTCAATACCTTGGAGGGGATGGTGCGGAATACAGCGGCAGCACCCCGGTCCTGATTGAAGGCATTGACGCGGAATCGCGCCAGCCCGGGAATTTCGAAAGAGAAATCCACTTCCAGAAATTCTTCATAGTCCCGGCGCTGTTTGTCATTCATGATGTCGTACACCAGACTGTGTACGGTTTTATGGTCCAGGGCGGGCACATTCACGCGCCGGATATCGCCATCGACACGGATCATGGGCGGCAATCCCGCGGACAAATGCAAATCTGATGCGTTGTGCTTAACGCTGAAAGCGAGAAGTTCTGTAATATCCATGAAATCCCTCTAAATTTCCGGGAAAACCCCGCCACACCACCCCGGCTTGTCCGCCTTCGCAGCCCAGCTTCGCCCCCTTGTTGTTCTATACAATCCGAATGCCTCTATAATAGTACAGACGAAAACAAATCCATAAGGTATTTTTTATGTTGGCGTCAGCACTTACACCAACATAAGATCATCAGCCATGGGCAAACTGCAACAAAGATTATCACAGGTTCAAGCGCAGATACGGAGCTTCGCCTTATCTTGTGACAGAGATCCAACCGGAATCCGGCTCATCGCCGTCAGCAAAACCCGCCCGGCGAGCGATATTCGCCAAGCCTTCGAAGCCGGGCAAAGCGCATTCGCCGAAAACTACCTGCAAGACGCTTTGCAAAAAATTCCTGCGTTGCAGGACTGCAACATTGAGTGGCATTTTATCGGGCGCATCCAATCCAACAAAACCCGCGCCATTGCAGAACATTTCTCCTGGGTGCACACCCTGGCCAGCTTCAAGCACGCCCGGCGTCTGGACGAGCAACGACCGGCGGCGCTGCCCCCTCTGAACATCTGCATACAGCTGAACCTGACCGGCGAGCAAAGCAAGGGAGGCATTGCGGCAGCGGCCCTGCCCTCCTTGCTTGAAAAACTGGCCGGTCTGCCCCACTTACATTTGCGTGGGCTGATGACCATGCCCCCTGCCACGGCATCCGCCGCCCAGCAGCGCCAGGTATTTGCACAACTGAGACGACTGCGGGATGACATGAACCGGCAAGGTCATGCCCTGGACACCCTTTCCATGGGCATGTCGGGAGATATGCAGGCAGCCATCTGTGAAGGCGCTACAATGGTACGCATTGGCACAGCAATTTTTGGACCGAGGACATGAATACGAAAATCCTGGCTTTTATCGGCGGCGGCAATATGGCCAGCGCCCTGATCAACGGCCTGATTGAAGACGGCATACCCCCACAGAACATTCTGGTTGCCGAACCGGATGAAAAACGCAGGGAACAACTGGCAACACGCTTCGGCATCCGCACCGTTGCTGACAACAGCGAAGCCGCCGCCCAGGCGGACATCCTGATACTGGCGGTCAAGCCCCAGGCATTGAAGGAAGTCGCCACCGCCCTGGCGCCCGCACTCGCCCAGAAAAAACCCCTGTGCCTGTCCATTGCCGCCGGCATCCGCCACACCAGCCTGCAGCGCTGGCTTGGGGAAGACATCCCCGTGGTGCGCGTAATGCCCAACACGCCCGCAATGATCAAGGCCGGCGCCAGCGGGCTGTATGCGCCAGGCAATGTAAGCGAAACCCAACGCAATCAGGCGGAGCACATCGTTCGCGCAACCGGCATCGCGCTCTGGCTGGACAACGAAAACCAGATGGATGCGCTGACCGCCGTCTCCGGCAGCGGGCCGGCCTATTTTTTCCTGTTCATGGAAGCCATGGAACACAGCGCCCGCAAGCTCGGCCTGGGGGAAAAAACCGCTCATCTGCTGGTGCTGCAAACCGCCCTGGGCGCCGCGCGCATGGCCATGGAAAGCGCCAACGACCTGGAAGAGCTGCGCAACAGCGTGACCTCTCCCGGGGGCACGACGGAAAAGGCGCTTGCCACCTTTCAGGAGCACCGGCTGGAACAGCTGGTTGAAAAAGCCATGACCGCCGCCCGGGATCGATCCATCGCGTTGTCAGAATCACTGGGAGCAGACTGATGGGAGCAGACTACGCCACCAATCCACTGATTTTTCTCCTGCAGTTTCTGTTCGGCGCCTACACTCTGGTGGTATTGCTGCGCTTCTTTCTGCAACTGACCCGGGCCGATTTTTACAACCCGCTTTCCCAGTTTATCGTCAAAATCACCTCCCCCGTGCTGGTGCCCCTGAGACGTTTTATCCCCAGTATGGGGGGCATGGACATCGCCGCCCTGGTGCTGGCCTGGGCATTGAAAACACTGGAACTACTCCTGGTTGTGCTAATTTCAACCGGGGCCTTCGCGCCCGGATTCGCCATCATTGGCGCCATTCCCGGCCTGATCGAGCTGTGCATCAATATCTTCCTCTACGGCATCATCATCCAGGCCATACTCAGCTGGGTCAGCCCCGGCACCTACAACCCGGCGGCGGCTCTGCTCCACAACCTGACCGCCCCGGTTCTGCGGCCGGTACAGCGCTTCATTCCCCCCATAGGCGGCATCGATCTGTCTCCCATGGCCGCCATCCTGGGGCTGATCGTGCTGAAAATGCTCATCCTGCCTCCGCTGAATCAGTTGGTGGCAGCGAGCGTATCCTAGCCTCATGAGCTGGTACCGGCAGGACGGGGAAGACCTGCTGCTGTTCCTGAAACTTCAGCCCCGTTCCGGCAAGGATGCATTCGGCGAAATCATGGACGACGTCCGCAAACTGCGCATCAAGGCCCCACCCATAGACGGCAAGGCCAATGCCTATCTGGTGAAGTATCTGGCCAAGAGTTTTGGCGTACCCAAAACCCGGGTCATCATCGAATCCGGACTCAACAGCAGGAACAAGCGCATACGCATCCGGCAATGTACTGATCTGCCGAAGACCCTGCTCACTCAATAGAATACAGCGCCTTCTATCCCGCTTGACATTAATCTATCCCACTCTACAATGGGATATACACAAAACATATACACAAAACCATGACCACGACGCACACCAAAATCTTCAAGAGCAACCGCAGCCAGGCGGTTCGACTGCCAAAAAATGTCGCACTACCGGATTCGATCGTGGAAGTCGAAATCGTCGCCATCGGCAACAAGCGCATCATCACCCCAGCCGGGGGTTCCTGGGACGACTGGTTCGATGGCCCGGCGGTCAGCAATGACTTCATGACTGAACGGGATCAGCCAGGCGACCAGGAGCGCGAGCAGTTCTGATGCTGAAATACTTGCTGGACACGAATATTGTCGTTTACACCATCAAGAACCGCCCTCAGGAAGTTCGAGAGACCTTCAAACGCCATGCAGAGCAAATGTGCATTTCATCCATCACTTGGGGGGAGCTGGTCTATGGCGCCGAGCATTCGTCCCGGCCAGAAGAAAACCTGGACGTCATCGAAAGCTTCGTCGCTCGACTGGAAGTACTGCCCTTTGACCTGGATGATGCCAGTCATTTCGGACAGATCCGCGCTGAATTGAGAAAAAGCGGGAACCCCATTGGGCCATATGACATGATGATTGCGGGCCATGCCAGGGCACGCGGGTTGATCCTGGTAACCAATAATACAAAGGAATTTGTCCGCGTCGATGGCTTGCGACTGGCCAACTGGACATCATCAACAACCAGCTAGGTTAGCCAACCATATCTCCCATGACACTTCGCTCACAAATCCATGTAAAATGCCCCTTCCGTTTCTACCCACCAACGCTGACGAATCAACATGAAAGAAAATCAGCCAGTCCCCGTATACCCTGTGCAGTACATCCCCAATACGGATGACGAAATCAGTTTGGTGGATATCTGGCTGACCTTCAGAAAGCACCGCAAGCTTTTCCTCAAAGTCGCCGCCGGCGTAACGCTCCTGGGACTGGCCGTTGCATTGCTCATGCCCAAATCCTATGACCTGCGCACCTCCATCGAAATCGGCACTGCCGTCCGCGGCGACAACCCAACACCCATCGAAGCCCCGGAAACCGTCAAGGCGAAGCTGGAAAACTCGCTCATACCCATGGTGATACACCATTTGCACAAGGAAGAAGATGAGCCGGAAGACTACAAGATCAGCACCAGTATTCCCAAGAAAAGCTCGCTCATTGTACTGACCAGCAAGACCCCCCTCGACACGGCGGATCAGTACAAGAACCTGCATAACCGGGTCGTCACTGCCCTGACCCGGGATCATGCCCGAATCATCAATGTACTGAAAAAGAACCTGCAAACCGAGCTGGCCCTGGCGCGCATTATTCTGGATGAAATGATAGACCCGGCCACCCTGGCGGCGCTGATCAAGGAGCAGGAAAAAACCTTGGAAGAAGCCCAGGCGAATCTGGATGCACTCAGCAATCCTGAAATATTTGGCGTACAGATCAAGGCCGCGGAAAACAATATTCAAAGTGAAAAAAACAAACTCGCCTCCCTGAAAGACCAAGCGATCATCCTCAACGAGAAACTCAAGAAGATCGATACCAACCAGGATTTGATCAAGGGACAAATCCAGGAACTCGAAACACAAATCAGGGAATCCATAAATCTGCAGAGAAACGCCGCCCAGGACGTAAAAACCGAAACCCAGGCCATGGCGCAACTCATGATCGACAGTGAAATCCAGCAGAACAGAAAATGGCTGGCGCAACTGAAAGAACGCCTGTTTATCACCCTGGAAAACGACAAGGCGGCGATCCAGAAATCACTGGAAGACAACAAGCGCGCCCAGGAGCTGCAACAGGAACGCATTGCCGAGGCAGAAGCCGGACTCAAGGAACTCACCGGCAGCAATATTCTGGAGCAAAACAAGCTCAAGGCAGTCATCGCAGAAAGCGAAGCCACCATTCAAAAGCTGGCCAACGATCAGAAACGCAGTATCGCCACCCAGCAGGAAACCATTGGCGAACTGCAAGGAAAGCTGGACAACTTTGTGGAAACCCGTGCGGTGGTAGAACCGCTGCTTTCCACCAAACCAACATCCACCCCCAAGCGCGTCATCCTGCTCATTGCAATATTCCTGGGCGTCATACTGGGCATTGTGGCGGTATTTATTGCGGAACTGCGTGAAAAGGTGCGCAAGAATTTGCTTGAGAATGGCAAGCCGGATCTGGCTTAATTTGCGGGGTTGCCCTCCTGAGGTCCGGCATACGCCGGAACGACGCAAGCGGACATGTTCATGCTAGAACCTGTTCTTCACCCAACGGCGTTAGTCTTCGTTCCTGTAGTGTCATTACCTTCATTCCGCCTCGCCGGATGAAAAAAGTCCCGGCGGCGCCTATTGGATTCGCATTAACAGACCCTAATATGCCTTCTTGTCTACAAACCCCCTGAATATGGTCAAAACAATGATTTTCAGATCCAGCCACAATGACCAGTTTTCAATATAGTACAGGTCGTACTCCACCCGTTTTTCCATCTTGTCCAGGGTATCCGTCTCCCCGCGCCAGCCATTGATTTGCGCCCAGCCCGTAATTCCCGGCTTGACCCGATGGCGCTGCATGTATGCTTCCACCTGATCTTTATACAACTCATTGTGCGCCATTGCATGAGGACGGGGACCAACGATGGACATCCGCCCCTGGAGTACGTTGAAAAACTGGGGCAGCTCATCCAGGCTGGTGCATCGCAAAAAAGCGCCAAAGCGCGTTACTCTGGGATCGTCCTTGGTTGCCTGGGTCACTTGCCCTTCCTTCTCCTGGTGTACTTTCATGGTGCGAAATTTGTAGACCTTGATGGGTTTTCCATCCCAGCCATGACGTTTTTGCTTGAACAACACCGGGCCGGGCGAACTGGCTTTGACCCCGACCGCAATCAAAACCATCAGCGGACTGATTAACAGCAGGATCAGCGCCGCCAACACCCGGTCCTCTATAGCCTTCAGCACACGGTTCGCCCCCTGCATGGGGGAAGAGCGAAGATCCAGCACAGGAACGCCGGCCACCTCTGTTACCGAATGGTTCAACAAGTGAAACCCGAAAATATCCGGCACCAGCCGAACATTCACCGTACTGTGGCGCAACATTTCCAATACCTCGCGCATCCGTTCTTCCGCGCGCAAGGGCAATGCCAGCCAGATTTCATCAATATGTTTTTTTTCCCTTTCCAGCTGCTTGCATCCTTCTTCGCAGGAAATCACTGGCACGGATTCGATCATCTTGCCCTGCAATTCCGGATTATCATCCCAAAAAGCCACCAGGTCATATCCGACCCAGGGGGCATCGTTGAGTTGCCGGGCGACATTTCTGCCCAGCTCCCCCGCCCCCATGATGTAGATATGACGATGGTTCCAGCCGCGCTTGCGCATGAAATTGAACAGCAAGCGCACGGCGACCCGCACCAGCACCAGCCCAAGCCAGGCCAGAAGCACCCAGATCACCGCCCAGTAGCGCGAATACAGGGCGCCACTTTTGAAACCAAAAGCCAACAACACCAGGATAAGAACCACCACGGCCCAGGCCAATGTCGTCTTCCAGATCTGCCGCCATAGCTCCTTGCCTCGCCAGGAATGATAGAGTTTGAATAAAGGCAGAATAATGGCGGAAAGCAAGGCGCCGACGACCAGCGCCAGCTCATAATAGTCATAAATTCGCAGATGCCCGAAGCGGAGGTAATAGGCCAGAAGCCCGGCGCCGATCACAATGCACAGATCCAGTATACGCGCCCCAAACGATATTACAGGCGAGTACTCCCTGATCAGCCCTTTTTTAAACACAACGCTTTCCTATTTAAAACAAATGGTTAAGCCAAATCCAGATATCAATTCAGCGAACATCTTTTCTTTTCCCCGATACTCTGCATAAAGCTATCTACCGACCCAGATCATACATCCGGAACACCTGCTTTCGCATCCGGTGCATTTTACCAATATTCGGCGCATTACTGCCTGATAGCGGGGAAATTTCTTTCTGCTAACTGTATATCCAGCCAATATATTTGATTAATACGCCATCATGGGGGTATATTTATGCGTCTGCAGTAGACGGAGGGGAAACAACGCATGGGGACAGGCAAACTACAGAGCCAGCTTCAGGGATTTGGCCGCTGGAAAATGCGGCAGCTGCATACCATGGAACAACTGGAAGCCTGGCTCAAACAACAGGGGCTGTTTACTTCCCAGGCGCAAAAGGCGCTGCAACATGCCGACATCACCCTGCGGCAGGATCATGTTACCGTCGCCGTCGTCGGCGAGTTTTCCCGTGGCAAGACAGAGCTGATCAATTCCCTGTTTTTCGGTGACCATAACTTCCGCCTGTTGCCAACCGATGCCGGCCGCACCACCATGTGTCCCACAGAGATTTTCCAGGATGACTGTGAAGAACCTTACCTCCGCCTTCTTCCTATCGAAACCCGTCTGGATGAAATCAGCCTGACCGACCTGCAAACCCAGCCAGAACGCTGGGAACACATTCCCCTGAATATTGAGGACAGCGAAGACCTTTACAACAAGCTACTGAAAATCAAGGAAAACAAAATGGTACCCCGCGACGCTGCCGAGCAAATGGGGCTTGCGGATATCAATGAAGCTGCCGGGGATCTTGATCGCCTGGTATCCATCCCTGCGTGGCGGCTGGCCCATCTCAACTACCGCCACCCGCTGCTTGCCCAGGGGCTGCGCATCCTGGATACTCCCGGGCTGAACGCTGTCAGCAGCGAACCGGAACTCACCTACGAGATTTTGCCCAACGCCCAGGCGCGGCTGTTCGTGCTGGGCGCCGACACCGGCGTCACCCAATCTGATCTGGACATGTGGACACAGTTGGTGCGGCAGCCCGGCATAAAGCAAAAACTCGGGGTGATCGTGGTGCTGAACAAAACCGACACCCTGTGGGACGAATTGCGCACCGAACAGGAGGTACAGAACAGCATTGAACGGCAATGCATGGAAGTGTCCCAAATCCTGGAAGTAAAGCACAAGCAGGTATTTGCCGTCTCCGCCCAAAAAGGCCTGTTGAGCCGGGTGAAAAACGACGACAAACTGGAGCAGAAATCAGGAATCCCCCGCTTGGAAAAGCACCTGGCCGAGACCCTGATCCACAACCGCCAGGCGCTGATCGTTGAGCAATCCACGGAGCTGGTCTGCAGCGCCCTGGACAACATCAAGGCACTGGTATCGTCCCGCCTCAAACGCATGGAAAAGCAGTCCAGCGAACTCAAAGACCTGAGCACCAAAAGCGAAGCCGCCATCGACGGGCTGCTCAAGCAGGCCCAAACGGACAAGGCGCGCTATCAGGCCAGCATCAACGCCTACAAACAATCCCGCGCCGACTTCACCGCCCACGGAAAAATCCTGCTCGATGCGCTCTCGCCCTCCGTGCTGGAGCACATCATCACCAAGGCGAAAAAACGCATGTCTGGCGCCTGGACCACCATTGGCCTGAAGGAATCCATGCGGGAGCTGTTCGATGACATCAATCAGCAAATGGAGGCTGCCGGCAACCAGTCCCAGGAAATGCGGCGCCTCATTCGCACCATCTATCGCCGCTTTCAAACCCGCCACAACATGCGGCTGGGCGACCCCAAGATGCTCTCCCTGATCAGCCACCAGGTCGAACTCAACCTGATCTATCAGGAAGCGGAAATCTACCGCAAAAGCCCCCGCACGGCATTGACGGAAAAGCATTTCGCCATCAAGCGCTACTTCCACACCGTTGTACGGCGCGTGGAACAAACCTTCCGCAATGCCCACAATGACGCCAAGGACTGGCTGGAAACCGCCCTGGATCCACTGACAGCCCAGGTACACGAACACCGCAGCGTGCTCTCGCAGCAGCTCTCCGACCTGAAGCTGGCCGGACGCTCCCGCACCACCGTAAGACAACGCCTGGCGGCACTGAAAAAAGATACCGCACAGCAACAGATGCAGCTCAACACCTTGCAAAAAGTCATTTCCAGCCTCCGCAATACCGTACCCACCAGCGAGGAGGAACCCCGAAAAGCGGATGTGGTGGCAATCAAGAAAACCGCCTGATACAAAATCAGGATGCTACGAACCACAGACAAAACCACACTGAAAAGCGCCCTGCGCCCCGATCCGCTACGGATCTGCATACGGATGGCATCCTGCTGAACAAGGCGGCCATCATAGGAACGACGCCCGGACAAAATAGAAGAGGAATATCAAGGACATGAAACCGGACTGGAAACAAACTACACAAAACCGGATTCAATCCTCCTCAATACCCGTCATTCCGGCGGATGCCGGAATCCATAACCCCATCTTTTTGGCCTTAACCATGTTCAGCAGGATTTTTTATACCTTGCTGCCCGCTAAAGCTCTCACCTAATCCAGGCGAACTTCCAAACAAACTCTCCTCAAAGAATCCCCCCGCCGATATCAGCCTGCAGATTCATTGAATTCGCGTATAATTCAACGGCCAATGTAGATGGAACCACACTAGCTGCAAACAACATCCTCTCAAATGAATAAAGTCCTTATCATTTTCGGCACCCGCCCCGAAGCCATCAAAATGGCGCCTGTAATTAAAGCATTGCAGCAAACCAATAATATTGATGCTGAAGTCTGCGTCACCGCCCAACACCGTCAAATGCTGGATCAGGTACTTGAGCTATTTGAAATTACACCGGATTATGACCTAGATATTATGCAGACTGGGCAAGACCTGACCGATGTGACAACCAATGTACTACAAGGACTTAGAAAAGTATTCCAACAGGCCAAGCCTGACAGGATACTGGTGCATGGCGATACAACTACCACATTTGCAGCATCCCTTGCTGCCTACTACCAGCGCATCCCCGTCGGTCATGTAGAAGCAGGACTCAGGACAGGCGATATCTATTCTCCTTGGCCCGAGGAGATCAACCGCAGGTTGACTGGCGCAATCACCGACCTGCATTTTGCCCCCACAGAACAAGCACGGCAAAATTTGCTTGCTGAAAATGTATCTGATAAAAAGATCGTTGTTACAGGGAATACCGTCATTGATGCCCTTTTCGACGTTATTGAAAAAATCAACAGCACACCTACCCTAAAGAAAAAACTGGAACAGCAATTCTCATTTATTGATTCAAACAAGCGCTTGATTCTGGTTACCGGCCATCGCCGAGAAAACTTTGGTGATGGCTTCGAACAAATCTGCCAGGCGCTCAAAGCACTCAGCCAGCAGCCCGATGTGCAAATCGTTTACCCCGTACATCTCAACCCTAATGTTCAGGAACCCGTGTTTCGTTTTCTTAAAGACGCAGACAACATCTATTTGATCAAGCCTCTGGATTATCTACCATTTGTTTATCTCATGCAGCAATCTTATCTTATCCTCACAGATTCTGGAGGAATACAGGAAGAAGCACCTTCTTTAGGAAAACCTGTGTTGGTAATGCGAAATACAACTGAAAGGCCGGAAGCTATTGATGCCGGAACAGTAATACTGGTGGGAACAGATCTTCATAAAATAACCCGTGAAGTAGGCAGGATTTTAACAAACCAGGGGGCATACAACGCAATGTCTTGCACTCATAATCCTTACGGCAATGGAAAAGCCAGCCTCCATATACTACAGGCCTTGACCTCCACCTTTTAAAGAAGCCCTGATTCATTCATGAACTCATATCTTGCACTCAATATTGTTGTGAGCTCTTTTACGAGAATTCACAAAACATACAAAACCCTATGGGGATTATGTGCAAAAAACATTCAACTAAACCTCTGGGTATTACTATAGTTGTTGATGATCACCACCATATTTTTTCTCAAGCAGATTAACTGATATGCCGATAAAAACCGGGCAAATGGCCACGCTGGCCGCACTATCTGTTTCAAATCTCCTCTTGAGTTTCTTGTTTCAGTGGTATGTCGTCACATTTATAGGTTCAGGGTGGCAAACAGACGCCTTGTTTGCAGCCATGGTAGTGCCAAATCTTGTGTTGGCAGTAGTGAGCAGTTCTCTAACACATGTGCTCGTACCCGTGCTATCGAACCGGCACGGCAAGGCTTTTGAAGAAGACGCATGGATGTACTTCTATCTTGTTGGATCATTTTTTATTGTTGCCTCAATACTGCTGGTTTTGTTTGATAGCATATGGCTACCACTCTTATTGCCTGGATTTAGTAATGAAGAATTAAAACTAACCATCGATATTTTTAAAATACAGGTATTTAGTATTGTAGGAGCCTCACTGGTAGCAGTATTGGAGGCCGCGAGCCATGCAAAACTCAAATTTTACAATATCGAGGTAATAAAAAATATTGTAGGTATAATCGCCTTCTTGGCATTGGTACTGACAATTGATGAGCACGGAATATATGCCGCAGCACTTATATTTTCACTTCGCCCAATACTGTCAGTGCTTTTGTTGTTAAGACATCTAGGAAATTTTACACGCCCAAAGATTCAATGGGATGAAATAAAGGCCGTATGGCACAAACTGAAGTATCTCATAGCAGGAACAACTTACTATAAAACCGACCCACTTTTGGATAGATTTCTGCTATCTATGGCAACAACTGGCAGCATTACGCTGTATCACATGGTACAGCAAATTTATAGCGCTGGCAGTGCAATTATAAATCGCGCTATTGCTGCTCCCATGGTGCCAGTCCTGGCCCGTCACGCCGCCGCCGAAGATTGGAAAACATTTAGATCTGATTACTTAAAGCGGTTTGTTTTAATATCTACGTTTTCACTATGCATACTTGTATTGATCTACTTTATAGGAGAGTTTTTTCTTGGCATTTTGTTTCATCATGGTAATTTTGATAAAAACTCCATAAATAAAATGTGGACATTGATGCTGGCATTGTCTGGCATATTTGTCGCAGGCTCTGCCGGGCAGATTCTTTCCAGCAGCTACTACGCATATGGAAACACCAAAACCCCTACCCATATTGGCATTTTAGGATACACTTTAGGCATAATACTGAAGTTTGTAGGCTTCTATTACTATAATGTAACCGGTGTTGCAGTTGCCGCAAGCACATATTATGTTTTTAATGCCATTTTTCTTTATATATTCTTGGAAAAACAAATTGGTAAAAAAATTGCTGCTAAGGGGAAGCCTGCATAATGGCTGATGCTTATTTTGAAAACATTGCGCTGGAAAGCATTCCATGCCCAAATGGCTGTGTGGAAGATGACAAACTTATCGTAAGCGGGTATGATTTGCTTTGCGGATTGCCAGGCGAATTCACTGTTGTGCAATGCAAACAATGTGGTTTAATGAGAACCAACCCTCGTCCCACAGCGGCAACTATCGGCTACTACTACCCTGACAACTATGGTCCCTATGCAGGAACCAGAATCACGAAAAACGATAACTCCGGTATTGCTTTTACATGGAAAAAAAAGATAGACAGCATTCTTTCTACTAAAGGCGAGGCGCTGCCAAACACTCCCCCCGGAAACTTGCTTGAAGTAGGTTGTGCCTCAGGTAGCTTTCTCTACAAAATGGAGCAAATTGGATGGAATGTTGAGGGAATAGAGTTTTCTGAAAAAGCATCAGAGAACGCAAGATCACACGGCTATAAGGTTACAACAGGATCACTAGAATCAGCCCAAGAGCCCGACAAAAAATATGACCTAATTGTAGCTTGGATGGTAATTGAGCACCTGCATGACCCGAAGGGCAGCCTAGAGAAGCTGAACAAATGGACAGAAAAAAATGGCTTTCTCGTATTTTCTATTCCAAATTCAAGCCGGTTGTTCATGAACAAATATAGCTATAATCTTCAATTGCCCACACACCTTTTTCACTTTACACCTGACACCATCACAGCATTGCTGAAAAAGACAGGCTGGCACACTGAAAGAATCATACACCAAGTCACCCTCAGCAGCTTGATGGCAAGTGCTGGATATTGGCTAAGGGAAACACGAGGGGAGAGCAAACTGAGCAGATGGCTGGTGGGATATCCTACGAAAAGCAGAAAGCTGCATCTTTTATTTTATCCGCTAGCATATCTACTGGCAAAGTTTGGTCAAACAGGAAGAATGACCATTTGGGCAAGAAAAGCTGATGATTAAGGTCACCGCATTAACATCCGGCCAAAATGTTCCTTCCACAAGATTCAGAATTCGCCAACATATTGATCAATTGCGAAACTTCAACATTGATGTCGTTGAGCACTATCCGGCTATTAGTAAAGACAAACCCGCCCCCTTTTCATACGTTGGTAGCGCCTCAGCACTTTCCCTACCATTCAAGATGGCGTTTTCGGCAACAAAATTATTAGCCACTCTTCCAGGCATATTGAGCAGTTATCGTACTGACGTAACGTGGCTAAGTCGAGGAATACTGCTAGGCATCCCAACATTAGAGGCCATTCTCAAGCAACCGGTTATACTGGATGTTGACGATGCAATCTGGTTACGTAACGGACATATAGCGAGAGGATCACGCTACCTAGCCAGCAATACACAGGCAATCATTGCCGGTAACAGTTACATTGCGGAATGGTACAGCCAGTACTCTGATAACGTACATATTGTACCTACAGCAGTGGATACCGACCGCTATAGACCAAGTAAAATATCTAGTAGCACTAAGTTCACCATAGGCTGGATAGGCACAAAGCATAATCTTCATTATCTCAAGAAGCTAGAGCCACCCCTGGCTAAATTTTTTAGGGAAAATAAAAATAGTATATTATTGATTGTTTCCGATGAGGAACCAAAATTTCCCAACCTAGACAGTATAAATGTACAATATGTCAGATGGTCTAAGGAAAATGAGGTGAGGTTGATTCAGAACATGGATGTTGGGCTAATGCCTTTAGGCGACACATCCTGGAACAGAGGCAAGTGTTCATATAAGATGCTGCAATACATGTCGTGCGGCAAGCCGGTTGTGGTAAGCCCAGTGGGCATGAATGTTGAAGTGTTAGAAAAAGGCAACATAGGATTTTCCGCAATCAACAATGAGGAATGGTATTCATCGCTATCCGAGTTAAAACAAAATAAATCACTAAGAATGCGCATGGGAATTAACGCTAGAAACATTGTTCTTTCTCACTATTCCTCTGCAGTCATAACCCCTCGTATTGCGGAAATAATACGCGGGGTTGTAAAAGCGTAATGGTTATCCATTAAAGTGAACGAAATTGTAAATAACGACTCATCAAACCCTACAATTCGAGCACGGATTAGAGGAATGCCTTATCACCTTTTGATTGCAACTTGGTGTTGGATTGCTGTAGCAACTACACTAGTAGCAACCTCTGAGACTTCGACTATTTCACAAGCACATGCCTTCCTAGCATTATATTGCTTTATTATTATTCTGCTACGTCCATTTAAGGAAGCTCCACTTGCACTAATGCTATTAGCAACAGGGCCAAATGACAATTTAATATTTCTTGGTGCATTACTTTTCTTTCTTCGCTCCATATTATCCGGAAAACTCTATATAAAAAATAACGCGACTGGATATTTATTTATATTTTTTCTCTCATTAGTGCTGTCTTCTACTGTGATTTCATATTTAACTATTGAGTTTAGGCCCTTACAAACTATATTTTGGACTGTTACTTTTCTAATACCTATAACGCTATGTGTTGCTCATTTCAAGCACATGTTTAATGGACTAGCTATTGCGAAATATGGCACTATGCTTATCTCTATACAAATTTTACCTGTTATTGCCGCTATCCCTTTATACATTAAAGTTGGGTCACCAGATGTTTTTGGGGGAACATGGCTTGATGCTGACATAGCAGGATTTTGGGGAACAGCATTAGCAGTCGCATCTTTTTTGCTATTTTTTTTAGGGAAAAACACACAACAAGGAAAGACAAAGGTAATGAGCATGATGGCTGTTGGCACCGTACTTTCTATTCTAGCCTCTGGAAAAATATATTCGGTTTTTATTATCTTCCTTGGCTTGTTTTTTTTCCTGAAATATTTCAGACTGATTCAGGGATTACTAAACGCAAAAGTTAAGCCTTTCATTTTTCTACTAGTTGGCAGTATTGGAACAATTGTTGTTATTACCACTCTTATTACCCAGGCAGGAGGAATACAAAATTGGTTAAAATATCAATACGAGCATTCCCATAAAACCATATTCTTAGATCGTGTTTTTAACCAGATGGCGATCTATAATTACAGCAATTTATTTGGTGTTGGCCCCGGGATGCTCGGTTCACGTTCTGCCAACGCGGTATCAGCAAATATTTTACATAAAGAGGAGATGGCTCTTCCAAAACTGTTTCAAGGAGCGCCTCAACCTGAAGCTGAAATTCTTAGGGGATTATACGATAAGGAGTTTCAGGATAAAATCCGTTACATGAGCGCAAATCTGGTCATTCCATTTTCAGGGATAGGGGCAATGAAGGGAGAAATGGGCTGGCTTGGCCTTATCTCAGTAATACTTTTATTTTTACTATTGTTTTGGCCACATAGGGTTTACTATCACTTGGAAAATGTTAACTATCAGATCACAGTTGTTTATTTTATGGCAACGATAAGTGGATTATCAATAGTGCTGCTATCCATATTCGATACTGCCTGGGAACAACCCAAAATCATGGTATTTTTAGCGATGCTTATGTTAGCTGCAAGTAGTTCTGGTAGATTGATGGTGCGCACAATCGATGAAAAATAGCGCGGTACAGTTAAAAGTGCTTCATGTAACAAACATGTGGCCCACACCAGACAAGCCCCACTATGGCGCTTTTGTAAAAGCACAGGTCACCAGCCTCGAAAAAGCCGGAGTTCTATGTAAAATAATTATTGATAGTAAAACCCCAGGCGTTAAAAAGTATCTGTCGCTACGCACACTAACCAACCAGGCAATCAAAGAATTTAAACCAGATGTTATCCACGCCCACTTTGGCTGGACGGCGGCAGCCTTAGCCCCAACAAACATCCCTTTAGTAGTGAGCTTTTGTGGTGGCGATCTCAATGGGGAGTCTGGCGGTATGTTGAGGCGTGTTAAATATAGCCTGGGGCGACAGTTGAGTATTATGGCATCCCGTAGAAGCGCCCATAATATTGTCAAATCGCGGATGATGCTCCAATACCTGCCAGAGAATCATCTTGGCAAGACCTCCATCATACCTAATGGCGTGGACATGGAACTTTTTTCTGATATGGACAGAAAGCAAGCAAAAATAAAGATGGGGTGGGAGGCAGGAAAAATAGTTCTATTTGCCGGAAGACCTGACGACCCTACCAAAAATTTCAAACTCGCAGAATCTGCCGTAGAACTGGCCAAAAAGCTCGTTCCTGATCTTGCCCTCAAATCACCTAAAGGCATAAATCACTCGGATATGCCCATTCCATTAAATGCCGCAGACTTGTTGCTTATCACATCCAAGAAAGAAGGATCACCGAATATTGTAAAAGAAGCGCTCTCCTGTAATTTGCCGGTTATTGCTGTTCCTGTGGGTGACTTGGAATGGTTGCTTGAAGGCTTACAATGCAGCATTGTGTGCAAGTATGATGCAAAAGAAATTTCTGCGGCTATAATAAAATTATTTAATAATAACTGCCCCTCACGCTCAGAAGGAAGGAAGAAGCTATTAGACATGGAACTCGACTCAGCTTTAGTGGCAAGAAAGTTGATCAATATTTACGAGCAAGTATCCCAACCAAATCATTAGGTTAGTCATTTATCAGCTGTGTGCTATCATTCCCCTCCTTAATTATAAGGTCTATCCCAGATATGCTTAATTTCTTGGGATCGATTACCACAATATACAGATATCAAGCCTCCAGGAATCCCAGTTGTGAAAAAAAAGGTCATTTTAGGCATATCCGATTCGCATAATGCTGCTGCCGCTACTCTCGCCTCAGATGGCGATCTTGTTGCTTTGCAGGAAGAGCGACTCACAGGTGAAAAGAACTATTCCGGGCATCCTGAAAAATCAATTGCCTGGCTTCTCTCTTCTCAAAATCTCAAGCCTGAAGATGTAGAGCAGGTGGCTTTAGCTTCCCATCACCAACCACCTAACAGGGACAGAAAGGGGTTGATCAAGGAATATCGTGAGATTACTAACACCAAATCCAAGTTAAAGAAATTTTTAAGGGATACCAAGGTTTTTGAATGGAAAAAGGGTAGAGGGAAAAAACAGCGAATTGCCAATCTAATAAACCAAGGATTCAAAAAGGAACAGTTGAAATTTTTTGAGCATCATCAATGCCATGCTGCCACAGCTTATTATGGATGGGGCAAATTCGATGATCCCATTCTGGTTCTAACTTGTGACGGTGCGGGTGACGGGTTGTGCGCTACGGTAAGTGTGGGAAAGAAAGGACAGATAGAGCGGTTACTTACCGTGGAATGGAGCCATTCGTTCCCTATTTTGTATTCAGTTGTTACCTATATGATGGGGATGGTTCCACTAGAACATGAGTACAAGATGATGGGGATGGCACCTTATGCAAAAGGCAAGGATGCAGAAAGGATGTCAAAGAAATTGCTGGCACTTTTTGAGTGGGACAAAAGCGGACTTCCTACTTGGAAACGGGCAAATAATGTTCCACACATGTACTACATAAAGGATAAATTGAACGAGCTATTTTTTGAAGAGCGCTTCGATACCATCATGGCAGGCACCCAGTTGTTTACAGAAACCATGCTCAAGGAGTATGTGGCAAGAGCCATACAACTTACTGGAATCAAGAAAGTCGCTTTATCTGGTGGCGTCTTTATGAATGTTAAGGCCAACAAGGAAATCATGGCGATGGATGAGGTGGATGATTTATTTATCTATCCTTCCTGCGGTGATGAAACCAACGCTATCGGTGCAGCCTATCTAGCCGCAGTGGATAAATTTGGGATAGAAGCCATTAAGCCGCTGAAGAATTTTTACCTCGGCCCTGAATGGACTGATGAGGAAATTCTTACCTGCCTGTCTACTTACGAGAGGGGGGATACGCTGGATATCACAACCTCTACTAGCATTAACAGGAAAGTAGCCCAATTGTTGGCTGATGGAAAAGTTGTCGCACGATTTACCGGCAGAGAGGAGTTTGGAGCAAGATCTTTGGGGAATCGGGCTATATTAGCGGATCCGCGAAACCCTGAAGTAATCCAAGTAATCAATGAAATGATCAAAAACCGTGACTTCTGGATGCCTTTTGCCGCCTCTATATTGGACACCCATGCTGACAGGTACCTAGAAAACCCCAAACACATAGAATCGCCCTATATGATTCTTTCATTCGACGGCACAGAAAAGGGAAAATCAGAAGTAAAAGCTGGCATGCACCCATACGATGGAACCTGTCGTCCCCAGGTAGTGAGCCAGGAATCAAACCCGGAATACTGGGATCTGATCAATACCTTTTCAGAAATTACCGGCGTAGGAGCACTTTTGAACACATCCCTAAATCTCCATGGGCTCCCCTTGGTTCACAGCCCCAAAGATGCGCTTTATGTCCTTGAAAATTCAGGGTTAGAGTATTTGGTGATGGGGAAAGTACTGGTGCGGAAAAAGAAAGTATAACCTCTACATACCACTTGAACTATCCACTTGACGGGGTGGCTTACGCAGCCACATCATTTGATTAGCATCAACAACTTGGTTATTTTACCAATAACCCGAGCCGGCTTACTTGAAACTCCATACATATAGTCTATTTTTTTATTGAACCCAATGCAGAATCGTTGTTTTAAAAACTGCATATATATGCCATATATTTGGCTAATGGGGTTGTTTAAGAGTAGCAACTAAAGGAGTAAGTTAAGATGAAAAAAATTAATTTCAAATTAGCTGGAGTAATCACAATTTTGATAGGTCAGCTCGGAGTTCTACCTTTCTCCTTCGGGGGAGAAAGAGAAGCTGACCTTATAGCCACCGTCCAAATGGAACAAACATTCAATTCCATAATAGAAAATCGTGACTTGATGATTACTGAAATCATCGAAGACTTGAGGGCCAGCGCGGAAAAAGCTGGTTATGCAGCGAGTTGGAAAATGGAAATGACAGCCGCGTTGGAGGATGCCAGTGATGAAGCACTACTCGCAGCATACAATGCACATGACTATGCATCAGTAATAAGAGCTATATTAGGAAAAAATTTTGATAAAGGGGCGCTGGTAGCTGCTTATGAAGCTAATGATGCATCTTCGTTGGCTAACGAAGGATCTGATCGCCAAGCCACAATAGCAGCCGCAATACCAACTACTCACGATTTCGTGTACAAGCCAATTACACCATGTCGTATTGTCGATACTCGTATAGCGGGAGGTGCAATTAGTGCGGGTATTTCTCGCGGTTTTTATGCACATGGCAATACCACAGGGCAAGGCGGTACCGTTTGTAATGATCCACCCATCGATGCAAGAGGTTATATGCTGAATGTTACGGTAACCCAGCCAACAACAAGTGGACATATTCGCATCTACCCTGAAGGGGCCGCGTTGCCAAATGCATCTATTGTGAATTTTTCTGCTGGACAAACTATTGCCAATGGAATCATTACAGAAGGTGCCTATAATGTAGGCTACGACTTCAGGATTTATGCTGCAGCACAAACACATGTGGTGGTAGATTTGATGGGCTATTTTAATCCACCAAGCACTGGACCAGGCATTGAATTCTCTAGTGCGGGACAGCATAGTTGGTCTGGAATAGCCCAATGCACATCGTATACTGACCTCACACAAGTTACCGTAAGCGCCCCTACATCAGGTTACATATTAGTTCAGGCAAGCGGAACCAGTAAAAACACCACAGGAGGCGGAACCTATTGGAGAGTTTGTCTTGACGATGCTAGTGGCGGCAATACATGCGATGGTTATTCTTGGATTATTGAACCACCATCTACTACAAACTTTAAGAATGAGAAAAGCTGGTCTTTACAAAATGTTTATATTGTTGGAGCTGGAAATAAAACGATTTACCTGAAGGCATGCCATAGCGAGTTTGCCGGCGGTGATATCATGTGGAACCGTGTCGTAGCTACTTTCTTCCCAACGAGGTACTAAGGTCGTGAAATAGCCAAATGTTTACATGTAGTAGTTTAGATTTGATCTGACAGTTACCGGTTTGATGGCGGTGACTGTCAGTTCACGTTCAAGCCACGAACTTTTCCTGCCAGATTTGTTTTCCATCCTCTAGCATTTCCATGGATGAGCAATGAACCCTAATAATTGGGCAATACGATAAGTGCCTTCCCGATTCGTAAACGACAATAATAATGCGAATTCTCTTTGGTAATATTTATCTATTCTATACGGTTAGGATTTTGGTTCAGTTGTATTTCTTCTGAGTTTTAGTTTGATATATTCTTTTAAGGTAATCGCAATAAATTGACTATTGGTTACCAAATAGCGCTTCCACATTCTTTTGGGCTCCTGAATTAACCTGTAGAACCACTCCAGCCCATTATTTTGCATCCACAGTGGCGCACGAGATGTTTTTCCTGAGAGCACATCGAAACTACCACCGACGCCCATGATTAGTTTCGCATGTAAAACACTGGCATTTCTCAATACAAACTCTTCCTTCTTCGGGCTACTGATACCAATAAAGAGCATGTCGGGATTAGCCGTATTTATTTTTCTGACAACGGCTTGTTCATCTTGCTGCGAAAAATATCCATCTGCAAATCCTGCAACCAGCTGCTCACCGTATTTCCCTACGATAGATTTAGCTAAAGTTGATACCGTATCTTCGTGAGCCCCCAGAAAATAAACACTAAAACCGTATGAGGATGCTAGATGAATCAGGTCCTGCATAAGATCTATACCGGTTACCCTTTCTTTTATCGGGATGCCCAGTAATCGTGCAGCCCAGACAACGGACTGCCCATCAGGATTTACAATTGAGGCACTTTCCACAGCTTGGCGAACCGAGCCTTCTGACTCACACCATACGACCTTGGCAGCATTCAAGTCTTCTCTAATGGTTTTCTCACCCTTGATTATCCGGTCAATAATGAATTTAGCGGTTTCTTTCCGATTCAGGGTATTGATGGTTATTCCAAATAACTGATTCATTGTGTTCAATTTGCCAAGGTTGTTTTCTTGGCGGGAGTGAAAGTTCCTTTGGTGCCAAATAGGAAAGCCACTATAGTTGTGTAAAAGAGTGCAGGCACCAGGTGAAATATCGCCCGGTTTATCGTGGTAGAGTTAGCGGCTGCTTGGTAGTGTTGAGTAAAAGAAAACACAAAAAAGACGAAGAAGATACCAATAGCAAGTGTCAGAGCTGCTGGCGTAATTACCTGTTTAGACTTTCCCACAAACATGATAACAGGCAATAAAAGCAGGATAAGCCAGCCCGATAGATTCCAATTGTTCCGAATAAAAACGTTGTCGATAAAATATTGCGCTACAGAATGATATGCGATGGGAAATGTACCAAATCCCGGGATTTGCAGCATATCGGCTGACAAAATCAGCTGTTGGTTTTCTGTCAGATTTAGCACAATTTGATGTGTGGTGGCTAAAGTTCCCAATATTACAATAGTGAACAGCGACAACAGGTATTTTTGCCACTTGGGTGAAATAACCAGTAGCATGCCTGGAATCAGTGTAGCGGCCCAAATCAAGCCAGGTTTTTTCGTGAGAATACAGCCAACCGCCATCACGAGCATTAGCATTAGTTGTACAGAAGA
>JAMOMB010000060.1 GCA_027068795.1 Sedimenticola sp.
TCCAGGGCAACCGCCTGACCTTCCACCTGAACAATGGCAACCGCATCCGCCACCAGGGACCGCCGGATGCGCTGCAATTCATTGCGGGCACAGAGATCACCACGGAAAATGTCGCCCTGGCCATTCACCAGGCCTTGCTTCCCGGCCTGCCCGGGAATGTCCAATCCATGACCCTGAGGCTTTACCCGGAAGCCATCCGGGGGGCCTCTTACCAATACAGCCACGGTCTGAAACTGCATTGCGGAAACTGTCAACGCATCGCCCATGGCCACCGCTCACGAATCCGGATTCTGCGCAACGGGCGCAACGATCCTGCGCTGGAACAACACTGGGCAACGCGGTTCCAGGATATCTATATCGGGACGGAAGAAGACATGGTGGCCATTACCTCGCACAATGATCAAACCTGTTTCTGTTTCTCCTATACAGCGGAGCAAGGGCGGTTCGAGCTGGAGCTTCCGGCGGATCGTTGTTACCTGATGGATGCGGAATCCACGGTGGAAAACATCGCCCGCCACATCCGGGAAGCCCTGGAAGAGGAGTTTCCCCGGGACAGGTTTTCCGTGCAGGCATTCGAGGGCATAGGCAAGGGCGCGATCAGCGAGACATCCGGCTGAATCCGGTTGGCGCGACCGCTCAGTCGTAGTCCCTGTCTTTCCACTGACGCAACGCCCTGAACACTTCCCGATGTCCCGACAGGGTTCTGCCCGCCCATGTTTCCGCCGCCTCGATCACCGCCGGCTGGTCCGTGCGCAAAAACGGGTTGGTGGCCAGCTCCAGCGCCAGGGAAGAAGGCACCGTAGGCAGCCCCCGCGCCCTTTTGTCCTGCTCCTGCCGGATGCGCGCCAGCAGCGCCGGATTCTCCGGCTCCACCCATTTTGCAAACCCGAGATTGGCCAGGGTGTATTCGTGGGCGCAATATACCTGGGTCTCTGGAGGAAGCGCGGCAATCTGCCGCAGGGAATCACTCAGTTGCTCGAAGCTGCCGCTGAACACCCGCCCACAACCGCCGGCAAACAAGGTGTCCCCGCAAAACAACAGATTCTCTCCATGGAAGGCGATATGTCCTTCCGTATGCCCGGGGACATCCAGCACCCCCAGCGCCAACCGCAACTCTTCCAGCACCACCTCATCTCCCTGCACAAGCCTTCTTTCCACCGCTGCAACAGGCTCGTGAGCTGGGCCATACACCACCGCCCGGGGCCAGCGCCGCTTCAACTCCGCCACGCCTCCGGTGTGATCTCCATGCTTGTGGGTAACGAGGATGGCGGACAACCGCAGATCATGCTCCGCGCAATAGGCGATGACCGGGGCCTCATCGCCAGGATCCACCACCGCACAAGCCGCCACGCCCTGCCGCTGCAGCAGCCAGATGTAGTTGTCGTCAAAAGCGGGTAATGGAATCACCTCGGGCATGGCTATTCCCCGTAAAGTGTTTTTGGGTCGATGAGCACGGCTTTGTCCACCGTCAGCTTGTCTCCCTGCACCAGATTGTAGAAGCAACCGCGCCTGCCCGTATGGCATGCGGGGCCGGTCTGATCCACCAGCAGCAACAAGGTGTCGCCGTCACAGTCGAAGCGCATCTCCCTGAGCTCCTGAATCTGGCCGGAGGCTTCCCCCTTGCGCCACAGTTGCCCGCGCGAACGGGACCAATAGCACACTCTGCCCTTCACCAGGGTTTCCTCCAGGGCCGGCGCATTCATCCAGGCCAGCATCAGCACTTCTCCCGTATCATATTGCTGCGCAATCACCGGAATCAGGCCATCGGCATTCCAGGGAATCTGCTCCAGGGCCCGGGCCAGGGACACGGACTCGCCGGGGCTGGCCGTTTCCAGTTTTTTCCACAATTCAGAGCCGCTCATCTGGCCATCCCCCTTTTTTCTTCATCAAAACGTATATACCGTCATCATCGCCCCGGATTCTACAACACCGACAGCAGCCTGACATTGGTATAATCGACCGACGAATCATCATTTGGTCTTCGATCCATGCGCATCTTCCGCATTTCCTTTCACAACCAGGGCAAGGTGTACCAGCTTCATGCAGAACAGGTAAGCCAGGGAGAGCTCTACGGCTTCGTGGAGATCAGCGGCCTGCTGTTCAATGAACACACCTCGGTGGTTATCGATCCCGCGGAAGAGCGTCTCAAGGACGAGTTTTCCGGCACCAGCCGCATTCTGGTGCCCATGCACGCAGTGATACGCATCGACGAAGTGGAAAAACGCGGGCAGAACATGATTTTCGACGTTGGGGACAACAGCAACATCGCCACTTTCCCCGGTTTTGGGCCGGACACAAAGAAATAGCCTTCTCGATGACAAGAAAGAATACAGCCCTCAAAGAGCATATCCTGCGCCAGCGCGACATGTTGTACAACATGTTGCTCGACCCCATGCACCGCGCCGCCCGGCGCTGCGCCCGGGTATGGGAGGAAAAACCACAACTGGATCTGGCGTTGGTGAAAAGCCTGAGACAGGTTCCCTATTGCAGCTATCTGTACGCCATGGATCTGAATGGCATACAGGTCAGCGCCAACGCCTCTCAGGACGGCCTGATTGAATCCGACTTCCGGCGCAACCGCTCCCGCCGCCCCTATATGCAGGAAACAGATCCCGATAAGGAAATGATACTGTCCGGCGCCTATATCAGCCTACGGGCCAATCGCCCCTCCCTCACTGCGGTCCAGAAAGTCCATGTGCAGGGAGTGCATACAGGGTATCTGGGTGCGGATTTCGACTTGCGCGACCTGCCCATAACCAAGGAGCTGTATACGGAACCCGGCCGCTGGAGGCAAATCAAGGGCGATCCGGCAATCCGCGCCCAGGTGTTCGAGCAAAGTCGCATCCAAAGCAGCCTGGACGATCAACTCGATCTGGTGCTCCCGGTATTGGAAGAACTGGTCACCGAACATGGCGCATTTCAGGTGGAGATCCATTTTTCCAGCAGCAGGGCTACCCTATGGTTCATGAGGGATCCATATCGCTACCAGCTTGCGGATATCGATGAACTTACCGATCCGGATATCTGCCTGGCCTATCCCCATCATCCCTACCCGGGAGAGGCGCAAATCCCCCAGCAGAGCATCCGTCCCATCCTGCAAACTTTTCGCCATCTGCGCTTTGCGGACGACACCATCTATCTGCGCGCGGGATCCATCAACCTGTTCAATGGCATGGTTGGATTGAATTTTTCCTGCGACGGATCCCATTACATTCCCCATGAGCAGTTCCTGGCCCGGGATTCCGAGTTCTGGAACGGGATCTAAGGCGTTTCTGATCAAGCTGTCATCCCGGCGCAGGCCGGGATCAAAAGCCCCGCTGTTGCCGGGTTCCGGCCCGCACCGGGGGATGATACAGACAAACTTGTTCAGGGCTCCCCGAAAGTAGCCCTGAACAAACACACAAAATACCCGTTGATATTACCCACGTTCGAAGACACCATATATCCCCATGAACAGACAGCAAACCATTGAACAAAAGCTCCACCAGGCGCTTTCCCCCGTGCATCTACAGGTAATAAACGAAACCCACATGCATAACGTAGCCGCAGACGCCGAATCCCACTATCAAGTGATCGCCGTCTCCGCACAATTTTCAGGAAAACCCCTGTTGCAACGGCACCGCATGGTCAATGCCGCCCTGGCGGAAGAACTTGCCGCAGGCATCCACGCCCTGGCCCTGCACACCATGACGCCGGAAGAATGGTCGCAAAAGAACGGCCATGCCCCCGACTCCCCTCCCTGCCTGGGCGGAGGAGCGAAATAATGGGCATCATACGCTGGCTACTGGGACGCATTATTCTCTTCTTCGACTGGCTCACCTTGCCGAAAAAACCCACGCACAGCCCGGAGAAACAGGCGCAACTGGATGCACAGACGGCCAACATGGCGATCTATCAGTATGCAGCCTGCCCCTTTTGCGTAAAAACCCGGCGCGCCATTCGCAGGCTGGGACTGAATATCGAACTGCGGGACGCAAAAAATGATCCCGAACATCGCCGGGAGCTGGAGCAACAGGGCGGCAAGCAGCAAGTCCCCTGCCTGCGCATCGAAACAGAAGATGGCGACATTACCTGGCTGTATGAATCCAGCGAGATCATCGCCTATCTGCAAAAAAGGTTTGCCTGACCGCCGCTCGCGCATCATGATAAAATCGGTGTATCCAGACCTTTACCGGAACGCGGCATGACTACCCCCCACAGACTCCTCTCCCGCGCAGAAGCCCAGGTTCACAAGAACCTGTTCACCATGACAGACAAGGCGCACCAGGCTGTGGAACAGGCCATGGAGGCCTTGAAAACCCAAAACGCAGAGCTGGCGCAAGAAGTTATCGATGCGGATCTGCAGCAAAACCACCTCATGCGCATCGTCGAAAAGGAATGTCTGCAGATACTGGCCACCCTGGAGCCAAAAGCAGGCGATCTGCGCGAAGTTGTCGCCAGCCTGCAGATCGCCACGGAACTGGAGCGCATCGCCGATCACGCCAAGGACATCGCCAACATCGTCCTGGGCATGGACGCCAGTGATTTTTCCGGCCCCATGGATCGCCTCGCCGCCATGGGCGATTTATGCCAGAACATGCTGGTGCAGGTCATGGAAGCCTATGAAAACCTCGATGCCGGACTTGCCGAACATGTCGCCTCCCATGACCACCAGGTGGACGAACTGGATGAAGAGGCCTGCTCCAGCCTGATGATGACCCTCATGAGCGCCGGGGATATCAGCATGCACGCCACCCATTTGCTGTGGATCGCCTATCATCTGGAACGCATGGGCGACCGCATCACCAACATTGCCGAGCGGGTGGTGTTCATGGTTACCGCGGAAACCCCCGAACTGGGATGATCGAGCCACAAAGTCTGGGCGCGCTCAGCAATATCCATCAACTCATCACCCGGCTGGTGGAAGATCTTCCCGCCGCTGACGTCAACCGGCAATACCACCCGGATCTCCCCAGCACCGGCTGGCTGCTCGGGCGCAGCATTTATCTGGAACTATGGTGGCTACGGGAAAAAATCCTTGGCGACGACGACCTGAGCGGGCGGGTGCGGCATTTTTTCGCCCAATCCCGGGATCCGCAACAGGAACAACAGCTTCCCCCCAAGGAACATCTGCTCAACTGGGCGCTGGAAGTGCAGGACGAGCACCTGTCCCGCCTGGCCAACCCCGGAAGACTACCGCCGCACCCCTGGCTGAAACAGGGCTGGCTGGTCGATTACCTGGTGCAGGTTCACAGCCGGATCTACGAACAAATGCTGTCCGTGCGCCATGCCCGCGCCATTACCCAAGGGGGGAAGCACCATGTCAAGCAGCCTCTGCATGCCTCCCCCCCGGTTGCGGACAGCACGGAAGTGTCCCAGGGGCACTATCGCATCGGCGCCCGTAATGAAGTGGCATTCGACAACGAACAGCCCATGCAAATGGTGGAAATGCGCAATTTCCGCATCAGCAACAAACCTGCGGACAATGCCGCATGGCTGGCGTTTCTACAGGATGGCGGCTATGTGCAGGATTGCTACTGGAGCAAGCCGGGACGGGACTGGAAACAGCGCCACGCTGTCACCAGCCCCTGGCACTGGCGCCAGGATGAGAACGGAAGCTGGTATGCCCTGGGCCTGAACGGGCCCATGGATCTGCTGCCCGATCTTCCCGTCAGCGGCATCTCCTGGCATGAGGCCCAGGCCTACGCAAACTGGGTTGCTGCGCACGTCGAAGGTTGCAGCGGCGCAGCGCTGCCCCACGAATATCACTGGGAAGCGGCGGCCCGCCTCGGCGCCCTGCAGGACGGCGGGCGCGTATGGGAGTGGTGCAGCAATCCCCTGCACCCCTACCAGGACTACGAGACGCCCGTCGATGCGGAAATGCGCACACAGGAATTTGATGGCGAACACCCCGCCCTGCGCGGCGGCTGCATTCACACCCAGCCGGCCCTGCGCCGGATCAGCATTCGCAACGCCGGGCTGCCCGGCGCCGGCTATCTGTTTTCCGGCGTGCGCCTGATTTTTCCCCCTGCCCTCGAGGAAGAGGCACTGTACATCGAGCAGTGGCAACAGTTCCTGGGCAACAGTTGACGCTTTTCTTCTGAAGTCTGGTCAGATCGCTTCCGCATCTTCCTCGCCGGTACGGATACGAATCACCCGCTCCACCGCAGATACGAAGATCTTGCCATCGCCGATCTTGCCCGTGCGCGCAGCGCCGACAATGGTTTCGATGCAAGCATCGAGCTGCTCTTCCTTGACCACCAGCTCCAGCTTGACCTTGGGCAGAAAATCCACCACATACTCGGCGCCGCGATACAGTTCGGTATGCCCTTTCTGGCGGCCAAAGCCCTTGACCTCGGTAACCGTCATTCCGGTAATGCCGATTTCCGACAGCGCCTCGCGGACGTCATCCAGTTTGAAAGGCTTCAGTATGACTTCAATTTTTTTCATTTTCTTCCCCTTGATCGTTTCCCGAGCCCGGCATACCAGGCTCAACCATAACCATTGACGATAGGATAACGCCGGTCGCGCCCATATGCACGTCGGGTGACTTTTACCCCCGGAGGAGCCTGACGGCGCTTGTACTCGTTTCTGTCCACCATCCGCGTGATGCGCTGCACCAGCATCTCTTCGTAACCCGCCGCCACGATCTCCTGCATGCCCTGATCCTGCTCTACATAGCGTCTGAGTATTTCATCCAGAATATCATATGGCGGCAGGCTGTCCGTATCCTGCTGATCCGGACGCAGCTCCGCCGATGGCGGCCGGGTGATGACCCGCTCGGGAATGACCTCGGCATGGCGGTTGCGCCAACGGGACAGTTTATACACCATGGTCTTGAACACATCCTTCAAAGGAGCAAAACCGCCGGCCATATCGCCATACAGGGTGGCGTAACCCACGGACATCTCGCTCTTGTTGCCGGTGGTCAGGAGCATGCGCCCGCTCTTGTTGCTGATCGCCATGAGAATAATACCCCGGCAACGCGCCTGAATGTTTTCCTCGGTCACATCCATGGGCTGCCCGGCGAACTCCTCCCGCAGCATTTCCAGAAACGCATTGAAAGCAGGCTCGATGGGGATAATACTGTGTTTCACCCCCATGCGGCGCGCCTGTTCCAGAGCATCTTCATTGCTCATGTCAGCGGTATAGCGGGAAGGCATGAGCACCACTTCCACCTGATCCGCACCCAGGGCATCGACGGCAATGGCCAGGGTCAATGCCGAATCGATACCCCCGGAAAGCCCCAGCACCACCCCATGGAAGCCGGTTTTCCCCACATAGTCCCGCACCCCCGTCACCAGGGCGCGATAGATCATCTCTTCTTCATCCGGGCAGGGCGTCAGCGTTCCCGGCAATGGCTTCCCATCGTCTGCAAGCAAGACCAGATCCAGGGATTGCGCAAAAAAAGCGCTACGCTGAATGATTTCTCCGGCTGCATCCACGACAAAAGAGGCGCCATCAAAAACCAGCTCGTCCTGCCCGCCAACCAGATTCGCATACAGTACGGGAATTCCGTTTTCCCGGGCGCGCCGGGACACCACCTGCTCACGCTCCCGGCCTTTACCAGCCTGATAGGGCGAAGCATTCAGGTTGAGTATCAGCTGCGCGCCGGCGGCGGCGGCCTTGCGCGAAGGCTCCGGCAACCAGATGTCTTCACAGATGCTCAGGCCAACGGAAATTCCCGCAACATCCACCACGCAGGGGCTTTCGCCTGGGCTGAAGTAACGCTTTTCATCGAACACGCTGTAGTTCGGCAGCTCCGCCTTGAAGTATTCCGCCGCCAGCGCGCCGTCGCGAACCACTCCAGCCGCATTGTAGAGTTTCCCGTTCCGCCGCCGGGGATAGCCGAGCACCAGATCGATACCGGAAATCTGCCCGCATATGGATTGTAACGCGTCTTCAACGGCGGAAAGAAATTCCGGGCGCAGCAGCAAGTCTTCCGGTGGGTAGCCGCACAAACAAAGCTCGGGGAACACCACCGCGGACGCTCCCAGCTCATCCCTCGCCCGCACGGCGAAATCCAGCACCCGCCGGCTATTACCCCTGATGTCTCCAACCAGAAAATCACCTTGGGCAAGGGCAATGGCTGCTGGCATTTGGCGGCTCCTCCAATTCTTGGGAAAGGGTGATAAAGTAACACAAAGGTTCAGGGTTTTTTAGTATGCTTCCCCCTACATGAAAATAATCTTTCTGTTAATCGCCGTGCTCCTCATCTGGTGGGTTCTCCGAACCTTGCGCAACAGTGGAGGCGCGGATACGGCCAAACCAAAGATCAAGAACATGCTCTCCTGCAGTCATTGCGGCCTGCATGTCCCGGAAGACGAGGCAGTCCGGCACAACAACAAGGTCTATTGCAGCAAGGAGCATGCACGAAAGGACAACCCCTGATGCGTGCTGATCGTCTGGCAGAACGACTGGTTGTCATGCCGGAACCCCAGGCACGCAACAAGCGCCTGATGCGCCTGTACTTCACCTACCGGGTGATGCTCTCCATTGGCTTGCTGGTCTTCAGCATGACAGACACCGGGCCATCTTTCCTCGGCAGCACCGCACCCGATCTCCACATCATTACTATCCTGGCATACCTGGTTCTCGCCATCGCTTCCCTGGCGTTGAGTTTTTTCGACCTGGATTCCATGCAGATGGAATACGCCTTCGCCATGCTGATCGACAGCATCGTGATCAGCATCCTGCTCTACACCTCCGGAGGCACCCAGTCCGGCCTGGGCATATTGCTGGGCATCTCCATCGCTTTTGGCGCCCAGGGCATGCCCACACGCATCGCCATGGCGTCTGCGGCAATCGCCACTGCTGCGATTTTTGTGGGGGCCTATCTGGAATCGATTGTCCATGGGCGGCCATTCGGCAATTTTACATTGCTCATCATGCTCGGCAGTTCCTATTTCGCCCTGGCCTTTCTTTCCCATGAGCTAGCTGCCCGCACCCAGCTCTCCGAAAAACTGGTGAAGCAGCAGGGCAAGGATATTGCGAATCTGACGGAATTGAATGACCAGGTCATCCACCATATGCAGACCGGCGTGGTGGTGCTGGACAACAGGGGCCACATCAGGATGCTGAACGATGCAGCCTGGCAGTTCCTCGGCCGCCCGATCAGCACCGTGGGCTACTCCCTGAACCAGATCAGCAGCGACCTGGCCCAATCCCTGGCCAACTGGGAAAAACAGCCCCGCTCCCAGCAACGTCATTTGCACACCCATACGGAAGGAAACGACCTGCTGGTGAAGTTTCAGCACCTGGGCGAGAACGAGAAGACCGGCACCTTGATTTTCCTGGATGACGCCTCCAGGGCGGCGGAAGCCGCACAGCAGCTGAAACTGGCCTCCCTGGGCAAACTGGTCGCCAGTATTGCCCACGAGATCCGCAACCCCCTCGGCGCCATTGGCCATGCCAACCAACTGCTGCAGGAATCCGAACATTTGCAGGGAACAGACCGGCGCATGACCGAGATCATCAACAGAAACACTTCCCGCCTGAACCAGGTAATCGAAAATATACTGTCCCTGTCCAGGCAGCGCGCAGTCAAACCGGAGAGAATCCGCCTCGATATCTGGCTGGGCAAGCTGTGCAAGGAACTCGGTAACAGCCACCAGTTGCAGCCCCATCAGATGATCAGCTATGTATCCCCCCAGGACACCACCCTCACCTTCGATCCGCAACAAGTATTTCAGATCATCAGCGCCCTGGTTGAAAATGCCGTCAAGCACCAGTCACAAAAAGGGGAAGACCTGATCATCTCCCTTACCGGGGGCATGGACGCCGGAATCCGCGAAGGCTATATCGCAGTCATCGACAATGGCATAGCGATTCCTTCCGATGTGGTGGACAAGGTATTCGACCCTTTTTTCACCACCAGCAACCAGGGCACCGGCCTGGGCCTCTATATCGTCAAGGAGCTGTGTGACGCCAACAATATCCGCATCAGCTACCTGCCGGTTTCCAGCGGTGGAAACTGTTTCAGGTTAAAATTCACCCCGAGTGACAACAACGCTTAAAAGGATTTTCCGCATGAATCGCCCCATTGCCCTGATCATTGACGATGAACCCGATATCCGCGAACTGCTGGAACTCACGCTGGCGCGCATGGATATCGATACCGTTACAGTGGAAAACCTGGCCAAGGCGCGCTCCGCCCTCGCCCATCAGCAATTCCATCTTTGCCTGGCCGATATGCGCCTGCCGGACGGGGACGGCATTGATCTGGTCAGGGAAATCCACCAGCAGTATCCCGGCACGCCGGTAGCCATGATCACCGCCCACGGCAATATGGAAACAGCCATCGAGGCGCTGAAAGCAGGCGCGTTCGATTTCGTCTCCAAACCCGTGGACTTGCCCGTGCTGCGCAAGCTGGTCAATACCGCACTGAAGCTGCACCAGAGCAAAAACGGCACCGGTGGCCCAACCATCAGAAGCGAGACGGATTGTCCCCTGCGCGGCGCTTCATCCAGCATGAACCATGTGCGCGCCCTCATCGACAAGCTCTCCCGCAGCCAGGCGCCTGTGCATATCACCGGTGAATCCGGCACTGGCAAGGAGCTGGCCGCCCGGCTCATTCACCAGCTCAGTCCCCGCAATGACAAACCCTTTGTCGCAGTGAACTGCGGCGCCATACCTCACGAGCTGATGGAAAGCGAGCTCTTCGGACACAAGAAAGGATCTTTCACCGGAGCTACGGCAGACAAGGACGGTCTGTTTCAGGAAGCCGAAGGCGGCACCCTGTTTCTGGATGAGGTCGCGGATCTGCCGCTTTCCATGCAGGTCAAGCTGCTGCGCGTCATACAGGAAAAGCTGGTGCGCCCGGTCGGCGCCACCAAGGAGCGGCGCACGGATGTGCGCATCGTCAGCGCCACCCACCAAAATCTGGCGCAACGTGTTCAGGACGGCGAGTTCCGCCAGGATCTGTATTACCGCCTGAATGTCATCGAATTGAGCATGCCAGCCTTGCGCGAGCGACCGGAAGACATTCCTGATCTTGTCGAACATCTGTTGAAGAACATTGCCGGCAACTACCAGCAACCCGTACCCGCCCTCCAGGACGAAGCGTTGGCCGCACTGAAAAACTATCCGTTTCCCGGAAACGTGCGGGAACTGGAGAACATCCTGGAGCGGGCCTTCGCCCTGTGTGAAAATGAAATCATCACCCTTGACGACCTCGGCCTGCTCAACACGCCACAAGGCAATGGCGCGGAAACCAAAACCCGCCTGGCGGGGGAAACCCTGGAGGATTACCTGGCGCGAATCGAGCGGGACATCCTGTTGCAGGCGCTGAAGGAAACCCGCTGGAACAAGACCTCTGCCGCAGGCAAGCTGGGCATCAGTTTCCGCTCGTTTCGCTATCGCCTGAGCAAGCTGGGAATCGACAACAAGGACGGGGATTCCTGAACATGACCACCATCATCACAGGGAACAAACTCGCCTTCACCGAAACCGATGCGCACAACTGGTGTATCGACACCGGCCTGAACCGCCCCGGCCATACCGCCTGCTACCTGCTGCACGACAACGGAGAGCTGGCGTTCATCGACACCGGCACCAGCAACAATGTCCCCGGCCTGCTCATCCTGATCCGGGAACTGGGCTTTGCCCCGGAACAGGTGCGCTGGATTCTACCCACCCATGTGCATCTCGACCACGCCGGCGGCGCAGGCGCCTTGCTCAAGCATTGCAAGAATGCGCTTCTGGCGACCCATCACAAGGGCCTGCCGCATATGATCGATCCTGCACGCTTGCAACAAGGCGCCAGGGACGTATATGGCCGGGAAATGTTCCAGCGCTGCTTCGGCTCCCTGATCCCCGCGGCGGAAGAACGCTGCCTGGCGCTCCATGACGGTGAACAGCTTTCCCTGGGGAAACGCCATCTGTGCTTCATCGATACCCCCGGGCACGCCAATCATCATGGCTGCTTTTTCGATCAGGAAAGCGCATCACTGTATACCGGTGACAGCTTTGGCCTGCATTACCGGGCGCTCGACCGCCAGGGCATTCCCTGGCTCATGGCTACGACGACGCCCGTAGCATTCGATCCCGCATCCTGGATGAAATCCCTGGACAAGATGATGGCCATGCAGCCTGAACTGGCTTGCCTCACGCATTTCGGCCTTCTGCGCCAACCCGGGAACTGGCAACGGCAGCTACGCGAATCCATCCAAAGCCATGCGGACATCGCCTTGCAGGAGGAACGCGCCGGAGTGAAGGAAGGGCGGCAGCAGCGACTGGCCCGGGTATTGCTGGAAGCAGCAGTGACTCAGGTACGGCAACACAATCCGGACATCTCCCGCGACCACATCGAGAGATTGTTGACAGACGACATCCGTCTCAACAGCCAGGGGCTGGATATATGGCTGACAAGGCGAGAGAAAAAACGCCTGGCCGGTTAGCGCAATCCTGCTTTTTTCTGCAGCAGGGCCAGAAATTGCGCCTGACGGGATTTTTCCCCCAACCAGGCATCATCACACAATGCAATTTCGGGAAAATTCGCCTGCACCCACGCCGCATATACGCCGCTGACGCCGGTTTGCAGGACATTTCCATTGATGTCGAACAAGGGCGTGGAAGCCAGTCCACAACTGGGCGAGCGGGACTTGAAGACCATGGCGTCCAGCCGTTGCAGCTCCACTGTCTGCAGTTCCATCCATTGCCGCAAAACATCCGTCACATCCAGGCGGGGATCATCCACGCCGCAGACATGAAGACGCCCATCATCCCCGCGCACCAGTTGCACGGCAGGCCGGGGCACGCCCAGGCCGGCCCCGGTTTCCGGGCAAAATGGGCGGATTTCCGCATATCGGGGCAGTCGATCCCGAATCCAGGCATGGGGCCGGGACGCACCGTCATAGCGCACCGCCTGTCCCAGCAGGCAGGCGCTGACGCCAACCCGGGGCCGCTTCAGAATTCCGCTGCCTCCACTTCCAGATAGGCGAGGCTGATGTGGCTGCCCACGAGGCTGTCGAAATCCACCCAATCCCGCCACTTGCCCAGGCGAGGCAGCAGCTTTGGCTTGATCTCGAAGTCACTGAGGTCGTCCTCGAAAAACTCCTTCACGCCATCATAAACAGCCTGCAGATAGTCCCGGTACTCGGTGGCCGCTTCCGGCCCTGCCGTGGGACCATGTCCGGGCACAAACACCGTGGCGCCGCTGGCGACCGCACGATTGAGGTTGCGGATATTGCCCAGAAAGCTGCCGTCGTTCAGGCGCAGCATGCGGCCATAACCGGCATTGTCACCGAGAAAAACAACCTTCTTCTGCGGCAGCAGGATCATGATGTCATTGTCAGTATGGGATTTGCCGTCATGCAGCACCTGAAAAGCAACACCGCCAACTTCTATGTTGCCGCCATCGTTCACGGAAGTATTCGCTGATACCACCTTGGTACCCGCCGTTGCGCCCTTGGTCAAATCCAGCATCACCTCCAGCCACTGGACGCCGGCGCCTTGTTCCACCCGCTCCATCATCTTTGGATGGGCATAGATTTTCACCTTGGGAAACGCCTCGAAAATCGCCTGGTTTCCCAGCCAGTGGTCGCCGTGCACATGGGTATTGAACACCGCCACTACCGGCTTGTCCGTATGCTTGCGGATCTGTGCCAGCACCATTTCCCCGACCTGGACACTGC
>JAMOMB010000061.1 GCA_027068795.1 Sedimenticola sp.
GCCCGAGGCTCCCGCACAATGCTTTCAGGCTGGTTTCCGGCTGCGCCAGCAGGTCTTCGAAACGAAACACGGGGATATTCTGCGCCACCGCATCCTGCCAGGAGCGGAAAAAGCGGCGAAAGCGCAGCCGCAGGGGCGGATCTTCCGCGGTAACGCCATTACGGCCATAGTTTTTTTTCATCAGAGACATCCATACCGCCCGCACGTCCCGCACGATGAGCAGCGGCTTTACCTGATAGCCTTCATCTTCCAGCAGGGCGATCTGCTCCGCCAGGGTAAAACAGCTGATGGTGGTCTTGTACCAGATGAAAGGGGTTTGGATATCTGCTGGCGGCAGGGGAATCAGATCGGTATCGCCATCCAGGGCGCCGTTCATGTCGGGGCGCTGCAGAAAGCACCAGGAAACCAGCGTCGAGCCGCTGCTCTGCAAGCCCGTTGCCAGAAACACCGTCCGGGCACTAGAATGATCCAACTCAATTTGCCGGTCTTGCCTGTTCATCGGACAATTATAACAGCCTCCTGAACCCAGAAACCCGTGTCTTTCAGCAAACAGATCAAGCAATCCCTGCGCCGCAGGCTGTCCCGCCTGCACCGGGACGGCCCCGCCCTGCTGGGGTTTCTCTTTCACGGGATATTCGAAGACGAACAGGAAATCCGCAAGGGACATGTCGATGCCCAGCAGGGCATCACCACCCGGCATATGCAACAATTCATCGAGCACTTCCTGCAGGCCGGCTACCGCTTCCTCAGCCCCGAGCAGGGCCTGGACGTTCTCTGCAGCGACCAAAAGTGGATCTGCATCACATTTGACGATGGCTATGCCAATAACCTGCGCATGCTGCCCCTGCTGGAACAGTATGATATTCCGGCCACCTTCTACATCACTACCGGAAACGTGGAAGAACAGCAGTGTTTCTGGTGGGATGTGGTGTACCGTGAACGCCACCGGCAAGGCGTGAAGAAACCGCTGATCTCCCGGGAGCAGAAAATGCTCAAGGAAAAGCACCATCAGGACATCCTCGGCTACCTGCGGCGGGAATTCGGCGCCGGCTGCCTGCAGCCCTGGTCGGACACGGATCGCCCCATGACCATCGGGGAACTACAGGAGTTTGCCCGGCACCCCTTGGTGCATATCGGCAACCATACCCGTGATCACTATTTGCTGGACAGGTACAGCCAAGCGGAAGTGGAAAAACAGATCCTCCGCGCACAACAGGATCTGGAAAACTGGCTGGGAAGGGCGCCCGGCGGCATCGCCTACCCGAACGGCAACTACTCCAGCACCACGCTGGACGCCGCCAGAAACACGGGGTTGCAATACGGCCTGAGCCTGGACAAACACAAGACGGCCCTCCCTCTGGAAGGCAAGCCGTCATCCCTCTTTGCTTTGGGGCGCTTCACCCTCTGGGGGCGAGATGATATCGACGCCCAATGCGAAATCACCCGTTCGGACATACCTTTATGAACCTGAAGAAATGGCTTAGAAAAAAACAGCGGCAAATCAAGCTGGATCGGTTGGCGAAGCAGGGCAAGGCCTGTCAGCCCAGGAAATGGGTATTTATCGTCGGCTGCTATAATTCCGGCACTACTTTATTGCACAATATCATCGCCAGCCACCCCGCTGTCGCTTCCTTGCCCAGGGAAGGGCAATACTGCACCGACCAATTGCTGGTTCCCAGTGAGGTGGGCCTCACCCGAATATGGGCGTTCCAGCCGGAGCGATTCATTCCTTCCGCCGGCAATGAGCCCGATGCGGAAAAAATCAAACGCCAGTGGTGCGGCTTGATGTCCAACCCGGCCTTGCCGGTTTTCCTGGAAAAATCCATCCCCAATGCCGCCCGCATTACCTGGCTCAACAAACACTTTCCCAACGCGCATTTCATCGCCCTGGTACGCAACGGCTATGCCGTAGCGGAAGGCATCCACCGCAAGGCGGGGCAGTCCGTGGAGGTGGCGGCCAAGCAATGGCGGGAATCCAACCGCATCATGCTGGAACAACTGGAGCAGGTTGAGCGCAAGCTATTGCTCCGTTACGAGGACATGACGACCCAACCCGCCGAGACCCTGGAAAAGGTCATGACGTTTCTCGACCTCGATGGCGCCAAATTGGTTCTCGACCAGAAGTGGGCCATCCACGGCGCCAGTTCCAATATCCGCAACATGAATGCCCGTTCCCTGGCCAGGCTGTCGGAAGAAGAAAAAGCCTTCATCCGGCAAGAGGCCGGGGAATTGCTGGAAGCTTTTCACTACAGCCCGGAATCATGAAGCTGCGGGAAACCCTGCCCATCTATGCCGGCACAGCGCTGCTGGGCCTGCTGCTGTCCCTGTGGCAGATCCATAACACTCCACAAATCAATCACGACGCCGTCTACTATCTCCTGGCGCTCCAGGGAGATACCGCCAGCATCGAACAGATCGGCAACTGGCTATTCTATCCCTACTTGATTGAGGGCGTCAGCCTGGCCCTGGGACTGGAGCCGGAACAGGCCGCCCAGGTGCTGAATATCCTGCTGGACACGCTGCTGGTGCTGGCCTTCCTGCGCCTGATCGAAATCCTGGGCGGCAGCCGCAGCGCCTTGCTCTGGGCCGCACTGCTGGTGCTGTCCCTGCCCTATCTGAATGACAACCGGGCGGAAATCATCCGTGATCACGGTTACTGGGCTTTCACCCTGGTTGCCATCATCGCCTACCTGCGCCTGTTCCGGGAGTTTTCCTGGAAGAATCTGTTGCTATGGAATCTGGCAATGATTACCGCCACCCTGTTCCGCGTAGAAGGCGCTGTCTTCCTGGCGTTCATGCCTTTGGGCCTGCTGCTGAATACGGCGCAGCCCTGGCCACTGCGCCTCAGATGCACCGGCAAGGCGCTGTTGCCCGTCGTGGCCATCGGTCTGGCTTTCGCCCTCGCCATGGCGTTTTCCGGCAGCTTTCAAAACCGCCTGGCGGCGGCCATCACCAATGCGGGCGGCCTGCTGTCCATATTTACCGAAACCGTCCCCCGCAAGGCCGCACTGCTGCAACGCGGCGTGCTGCCGCAGTTCTCCCAGTCCACGGCGGAAATAATGATTTACCTGGGCGTGATCTACAGCATTGCCAAGGATCTGTTCAGCAGCCTTTCCTGGCTCTATTTCGGTATATTGCTGTTGCGCCGCTGGTTTCCGGCGGAAAATCTTCCCGGGGAAGCACGCAGGGTCATCGGCCTGTATGCGGCCATCAGTTTCCTGGTGCTGTTCCTCCATGGCGCCCAGCATTTCGTCATGGTCTCCCGTTACACCCTGGCGCTGGCGCTGGTGCTGCTGGTGATCGTGGTTTTCAGCCTGGAGGAGCTGCAGCGGAAGGTGCGGGAAAATCCCAGGCTCAAACCACGCATGGTCGTCATCGCAATCTGTATCGCCCTGTTGTTTGCAGACAGCCTGATCAGCTCCGCAAAGCCCAAGGTCTATATCCTCGACGCCGCCCGCTGGGCGCAGGAAAACCTGCCGGACGGCGCCCGGGTGCTCACCGATTATCATGGGGAAAGAGTGGGCTACTACAGCAACAAGAACAACGACAAGCACTATGTGTTTCTGCGTTACAGGCCCGGGACAACCCCTGTGGAAGAGTATGACTACGCCTTTGTGCGCACTCGCAAGGGCAAAGCCAACAGCAAGCTGCAGCAACTGCTGTATGGCCGGGGACTGAAACCAATACAGAAAATCACCAACGGACAACAGGGCGTTATCATCTACAAGCTGCGCTGACAGCATGGACATACTGGAAGAAAAGATGGCGGCGTCAGGAAACCTGTGATCAAGCCAGTGACCAAGCCGCCGCCCAAGCCTGGCAATTGCTCGACAACTACTCCCGCGTTGTGCTGCTGCGATACATCCCTGTATCCATCCTGCATTGCACCGCCTTCGCCCATCCATGGATTCGCGGGCTGACGTCCAGAATTTTCAAGAACTTATGGATCCCGGCCTGCGCCGGAATTACAATTTACAGAGGCGCCCAATAGCTAGCGCTTCTTTTTGACGGTTTTTTTCTTTGCCGCCTTTTTTCTGGTCACTTTCTTCTTCAGCGGCGGCTTCTTGCCGGTTTTCTTGGTTGTTTTCTTGCCTGAAAGTTTTTTCCTTGCAACGGCTGCGGATGATTTTTTTGCCACCTTCTTCTTCACCGACTTTCTTACCGGCTTTTTCTTGACAACCTTTTTCCTAGTGATCTTCTTTTTGACCGCGGCTTTCTTTACCGCCTTTTTCTTGGCGGCCTTTTTCTTGGCGGCGATCTTTTTCTTCGCAGTTTTCTTCGTCACGGCTTTCTTCGCCGCCTTTTTTACCACTTTTTTTGCCGCTTTCTTGCTCACCTTCTTTTTGCTGGCGGCTTTTTTGGCCGGCGCTTTCTTTACCGCCTTTTTCTTACTGGCAGCTTTTTTTGCCGCTGCTTTCTTCTTGGCTGCCGATTTCTTTTTTACCGCCGTTTTTTTGCGGGGCGGGGATTTTTCCCCGGTTTTCTTCCTGGCCGCCGTTTTTTTCACCGCCTTCTTAGCCACTGGCTTGCTTTCGGCGACGGCTTCTTTGCCCGGCGGCTGCTCTTCGGGCGGGTTTTCTATCAATACCGCTTCCGTGGCGTCGACGGTGGCTTGCACTTCTTCCCACAATTGCTCTTCCGTGCCGTTGGCGTCCACGTTGCGCAGCTTGCCGCGTTGTTTGAAGAAATCAAGCACCGGCTGTACCGTGACATCGTACTCGCGTAGCTGGTTGGCGATATTTTCTTCGTAACCGCGGGGCCGGCGGCTGACACGGGAGCCGCACAGGTCACAAATGCCTTCGACCATGGGAGGATTGACATACAGGTTGTAGTGGGTGCCGCAAGCATCACAATCGATGCGCCCGACCCGGCGCTCCATGAGTTCGTCCCGGTCGATATCGATCATCAGCACCAGATCCAGGGGACGTCCGATCTGGTTCATGGCCGTCTCGATATACTCCGCCTGGGCCGCATCCTTTGGATAGCCCACCAAAACGAACCCCTTCGCCAGCTCTTCCTTGCCCAGAACGCGCTTCAGTACCGTATTGCAGACGTCATCCGAGACGCGCCCCGAGCCTATGGATTCCTTGGCCAGGCGTCCAAGTTCATCATCCTGTTGCGCCATGGCGGACAATTCTTCCGCCACTTCTTCGACGCTTACCACAGGAAAACCGTATTTTTCCGCGATTTTTCGGGAAATTACGGCTTTTCCCGACCCCGGCGGCCCCAGTAAAATAATCCTCATGCCCAAGTTTTCCTTGCTATCGAACTCGAATCCGCACAGCCTGAATCCAGGTTGCATTCCACATATTGACCAGATATATCCCGCCCTGCTTTTTTCCTTTATAATTAGCGGGATTACCCAGACTACCGAAAAATTTGCTACATAGCTAATCGCAGTTGGCCCGTAATGTCAACCGAGTATTACGCAAAGCTCCTGATTTTCTATGCATTTTTAGCAGATTTAGCGTTTTCAGCAGGCGCATACAGACTATGGCGACAATCTCCGACTACGGAAAAAGCGAAGAATGGATCATCAAGACCACCCTGAAGGAACGATATGGCGAGGATGTGCCTTTCCAGTATGCCGATGCTGAAATCCGTCTGGCGCCCGCAGACAAGGAGTTGAGCAGCTGCCCGGTGGTCTACTGGGAGAAAGACGGCTGCAACTTCGTTATCTTCAAAACCGGAGACCGCCGCTACCGCTGCCAGTTTTTCTACCGGGGCTACCAGCAATATGGCACCGGCGTACACGAGTACGATGATTTGAGCGAGTGCATGGTCTCCCTGCTGCAAACACAGGCGGACCATGACGCCGGGGAACGGGGAGAGCTCTAGGGCGCCTGCTCCCAGCCGCACAGCAAATTCCATATTTAACTAAAATCCTTAAAGTATGAGGGAGTTATCATGACAGCAAAGAATGCTTTCTATGCACAATCCGGTGGCGTAACCGCCGTTATCAACGCATCCGCCTGTGGCGTGATTGAAACCGCCCGCAAGCACAGCGACAAGATCGCCAACGTCTATGCAGGCCGCAACGGCATTATCGGCGCCCTGACCGAAGACCTCATCGACACCAATCAGGAATCGGCGGCAGACATCGCCGAACTGAAAAACACGCCTTCCGGCGCATTCGGCTCCTGCCGCTACAAGCTCAAGAGCCTGGAAGACAACAAGCGCGAATACGAGCGCCTCATCGAGGTATTCAAGGCCCACAACATCGGCTATTTCTTCTACAACGGCGGCGGCGATTCCGCCGACACCTGCTTCAAGGTTTCCCAGCTATCGGAAAAAATGGGCTTTCCCGTACAGGCCATTCATGTGCCCAAGACCGTGGACAACGACCTGCCCATTACCGACAATTGCCCGGGCTTCGGTTCGGTGGCCAAGTACATCGCCGTTTCCAGCCTGGAGGCCAGCTATGACGTGCGCTCCATGGCGAAGACCTCCACCAAGGTATTCGTCATTGAAGTCATGGGCCGTCACGCCGGATGGATCGCCGCTGCCGGCGGACTCATCGAGGACTACGGCATTCCCGTGGTGGTGCTGTTCCCGGAAGTGGAGTTCGACCAGAAGAAATTCCTCGCCGCCGTGGACGCCAAGGTCAAGGAATTCGGCTACTGCACGGTGGTGGTTTCCGAAGGCTGTCACTGGCCCGACGGCAAGTTCCTGGCCGAGCAGGGCACCCGCGACGACTTTGGTCACGCCCAGCTCGGTGGCGCCGCGCCAGTGGTCGCCAACATGATCAAGGAAGCCCTGGGCTACAAATTCCATTGGGCCGTGGCCGACTACCTGCAGCGCGCCGCCCGTCACCTGGCCTCCAAGTCCGACGTGGAGCAGGCCTACGCCCTGGGCGAGGCTGCGGTGAACATGGCCTTGGAAGGCCACAATTCCATCATGCCCACGGTGGTGCGCGAATCCTCTTCCCCCTACAAATGGAGCATCGGCATGGCCCCCCTGTCCGAGGTGGCCAACGTGGAGAAGATGATGCCCATGGACTACATCACCGAAGACGGCTTCGGCATCACCGAAAGCTGCAAGGAATACCTCTACCCCCTGATCCAGGGCGAGGCCTATCCCGAGTATGACGAGAATGGCATGCCCCGTTATGTAACCATGAAGGGCATCGCCGTGCCTCGCAAGTTGGCGGATTTCGAAGTTTGATTCCGGCAGCCCTGTGAAGCTGGACAGGGCCCGGGAGCTGGTGCAGGTTCAGCTGCAGTTTACCAGCGGCTACAACCGCAATGCCGTGCGCATGATCCTGGCCGAAGTACAGAAGCTGCACGGCCAGGGCGCGGTGGATCAGCTCATCCGGGAACTGGATCTGCAACAGAAATTTGGCCTTGCGCCGGGGAGTGATTTCTCCCGCGCAGGCCGTTGAGAAAAACTTTCATTATTCGATTTAAGGAGAACAACATGTCCGTACTGGTAGGCCGCGAGGCACCCGACTTTACCGCGCCAGCGGTGCTAGGCGATGGCAGCATCGTCGATGATTTCAACCTGAAGACCCACACCAAAGGCAAGTACGCGGTACTCTTTTTCTATCCGCTGGACTTTACCTTCGTCTGCCCCTCGGAGCTGATCGCCTTCGATCACCGCCTGGACGACTTCAGCAAACGCAACGTGGAAGTGATCGGCATTTCCATCGACTCCCACTTCACCCACAATGCCTGGCGCAATACCCCGGTGAATGAAGGCGGCATCGGCCCGGTCCGCTATCCTTTGGTCGCCGACATGACCCACGGCATCTGCAAGGCATACGATGTGGAAACCCCGGATGGCGCGGTTGCTTTCCGCGGCTCTTTCCTCATCGACAAGGAAGGCGTGGTGCGCCACCAGGTGGTCAATGATCTGCCCCTGGGCCGCAACATCGACGAAATGATTCGCATGGTCGATGCCTTGCAGTTCCACGAGACCCACGGCGAAGTCTGCCCCGCCGGCTGGAAGGAAGGCGACGAAGGCATGAAAGACACACCGGACGGCGTAGCCAGCTACCTTTCCAAACATGCCGAAGAGCTGTAAATACATTTTTGAACCTGACACCAAGCCGGCCTTGGGGGGCCGGCTTTTTATGTTCTATCCAAATCAACCGCAATAAATATAACCGACACCTTTAAGGAGGAAACACCCAATGAACCTTGATCGCGTAACCCGTGGCAACAATGTTCCAGACGAAATCAACGTCATCATCGAAATACCCGCCAATGCCGAGCCGGTAAAATATGAAGTAGACAAGGCCTCCGGCGCCATGTTCGTGGACCGCATCCTGCGCACCGCCATGCGTTATCCGGTGAACTACGGCTATATTCCCCACACCTTGTCCGACGATGGCGACCCCTGCGACGTACTGGTGCCGACCGCCTTCCCTCTGATCCCCGGATCCGTCATTCGCTGCCGCCCTGTCGCGGTACTCATCATGACCGACGAGTCCGGTGATGACGCCAAGGTAGTGGCCGTGCCCGTAGACGACATTACCGACCGCTGGTCACACGTCAAGGATGTGGGCGACATGCCCAAGGAACTCATGGAGCGCATGGCGCACTTCTTCGAGCACTACAAGGATCTGGACGAAGGCAAATGGGTGCGGGTGCAAGGCTGGGACAATGCGGAAGCCGCTCGCAAGGAGATCACCAACTCCGTTGCCATGTTCGACAAGGCCCCGGAAAAACCCCATTTCTGATGAAAATCTGCATCCTGTCCGACAGCCACGACCACATCCCCCTGCTGGAAGCGGCAGTGCGGGATGCCAGGGCGCTGGGAGCGAAAGCCGTACTGCACTGCGGCGACGTGGTCGCCCCCAGCACCCTGCACTGTCTGGAACAGTTCCAGTTGCCCGTGCATATCATTCACGGCAACAATACCGGTGACCTGTACGCCCTCACCCGCCTCAGCCACAAGCCGGGCGGAGTGCTGCGCTATCACGGCATGGATGCCGGTATAGAATTGGGCGGCAGGCGGATTTTTCTGGTGCACTACCCGCATTACGCCCGGGCCATGGCCGCCACCGGCGACTGGGATCTGGTATGCTGCGGACACAGCCACAAGGTAGACATCGAATGGCTGCCTCATGTAAAAGGCGGCAAGGCGGCCCTGGTCAATCCCGGCACCATTGGCGGCGTGGGGCAGGCCCGGGCCACCTGGGTGATGGGCGATCTGCAAACCATGCGCTTCGAAACGCATGAGGTCTCCAAATCCATAGAATTTGACCAGGTTGGCGAAACATGAGCAAACTTACCCATTTCGACGAACAAGGCCAGGCGCATATGGTGGACGTAGGCGCCAAGGATCATAGCCACAGGGTCGCCATCACCAGCGGTCATATCCGCATGGAACCGGGCACCCTGAGACTCATCGAAGCGGGTGGCCACAAGAAAGGCGACGTACTGGGCATCGCCCGGGTCGCCGGCATCATGGCGGCGAAGAAGACCCCGGATCTGATACCTTTGTGCCACCCCCTGGCGCTCACCCGCATCGCCATCGACTTCACTATCGACAGGGACGACAACCGCATCCACTGCCGCGCCCAGGTGGAAACCCGGGGCCAGACCGGCGTGGAAATGGAAGCCCTTTGCGCCACCCAGGTGGCTCTTCTCACCATCTACGACATGTGCAAGGCCGTGGACAGGGGCATGGTCATCAGCGAGGTTCGGCTGGAAGAAAAATCCGGGGGCAAATCCGGCCACTGGAAGCGCGGCGATGACTGACAATTATTTCCGCCAGGCCCGCTTTCTCACCAGCGCCGCCAAATTCAACCAATGCCCCCCCGATGAGGGCTACGAGATCGCCTTCGCCGGACGCTCCAACGCCGGAAAATCTTCCGCCATCAACGTCATCTGCGACCACCGGGGACTGGCCAAGACCAGCAAGACCCCGGGGCGCACCCAGTTGCTGAATTTTTTTGCACTGGATGAGGAGCGCCGCCTGGTGGATCTGCCCGGCTACGGCTACGCCAAGGTTTCGGTGAGCATAAAAAAAGACTGGCAGGGCAACCTGGCCACCTACCTGGAAAAGCGCCAATGCCTCAAGGGATTGATCCTGATGATGGACGCCCGCCACCCCCTCAAGGATTTCGATGTGCAAATGCTGGAATGGTCGGCGCATATCGGCCTGCCGGTACACATCCTGCTGACAAAAGCGGACAAACTCAAGAAAGGGCCGGCAGCCGCGAGCCGCCACAAGGTCGAATCCGCATTGAAAGACATGCAGGGAGAGTTCTCGGTACAGCTGTTCTCCTCCCTGAAACGCACAGGCATCGCCGAAGCGCACCAGAAACTCAATCAGTGGTTGCAACGCAACCCGCACATCAATGCTTGATCTCCCGCTACAAAACAGATTATAATATTTTTTAATGGGGGGATAAGCAAAACAACAAAACTAGAAGCATGTACCTATCGTCCTGACAAGTCAACAGAGTGGTCAGGACAATGCCCAACAAGTCCTCGGCCGGGCCGCCTTGTCCAGCCAGACCAGTTGGCGCAACCCTCCCCTGTAAACAGCATTCCAAACCCGCCACGGACTGGATGGTTGAACCGGCGGCTTTTTTGCAACGGATCCCTACATGGGGACAAGCCCACGGATTGCGCTTACACAAACTGAACCCTTTCCAGGGGGGCTTGTCATCTCGCGTACAACCCGACCCAAGCCCTTCTTTATCCTTATTTGGGCGAACTTAGATGCATTTTTTACCATTTCGATTCAGCCTGGCGCTTCTGTTCTGCTTGGGAACGGGCTATGCCGTTGGAGAGCATGCTGATCCCCAATACTTTGGCACCACCCTTGATGACAAAACCCTGGAAACAATCGAAGCCACTTTGTTTATGCTCAGTACCAACCCCAAAAAGCGAGCGGCATTCAATACAACCACCCGCAACCGGACGGTGCTTTGCAAAACCTGTCACGGAGAAGACGGCAAGGCGGTCAAACCCATGACCCCAAACCTCGCCGCGCAAAATGCCGATTACCTGGTGGACCAACTACGAAAATTCCGTTCCCGGCAACGCTACGATTTCTGGATGACCAGTCTCTCCCAGGGCTTCTCCGATGAGGAAATCATCAATATCGCCATCTGGTACTCCCTGAAACCGGAGGTTAGCTCAGCCACCGGAGATCGCAACCTCATCCCAAAGGGACAAAAGATCTTTCAGGAACATTGCAGCAAATGCCACAGAAAAGACGGCAAAGGCAACAAGGGATATGCACGCCTGGCCGGGCAGCAGGCTGATTATATCGTCAAGGTACTCAAAGCATTCCGTGACCGCAGCGGCCATCGCACCAACCCCTGGATGACCGCTGTCGCCTTGCGCTTGAGTGAAAAGGACATGCAGGCTGTTGCCAGCTATATCTCCCATCTAAAATAGACGAGGCTCCCACAAAGAAAAACCCCGAAGCCAGAGGGGGGGCAAGCTTCGGGGTTTGATGCCGGTTTGACCGGCGGGCCGTCAAGGGAGGGGGACGACCCAACGTTTTTCACGTCTGTTAACTATGACCTGAGAGGGTAAAAAAAGTTTCCGGATCATATATTCACCTTCCATAAAACTGTGACACAGTTCCAGTTTTTTCCCGCAATACAGTCGCTAATCTATTGATATTATAACGGTTAGCCAGAACAAGTTCCCATTCTCATCTATTTTTTATGGAAATGGCTCTTTGTTGATACCGATTTTGGCGCAACACCACTACAATCCGGTGTTGTGCACATTGGGCCCTCCTCTCCCGTTTGCGAAGACAAGGCCACGACAATGCAATATTACTCTCTATTTTTCCACTACTCTCTATCAACATTTTTTATGGTATATTTAATCAGGGAAACATAAGAGCTCTTCAGTTTTATTCAAACAGATCAATCGCTTGCAATGGAAATGGCTGTGCCGCACAAGCGCCTGGGTTTTCCAGCCACCAGAAGCTCGCCATACGACAGGGGTACGCATGAATATCAAGAAAAGACTAACCGTTAATTTCCTTATCATTTGGTTGCTGTTCGTTAGCAGTGCGGCAGCCATCACCTACCTCATCAGCGAACAATCCAATACGGTTGACAAAACAATCGCCCAAAGCACCAATGCCGTCTCCAGACTCAATGACCTGCTGATACAACTTGAAAAAACCCGGCGCTATGAAAAGGAATACTTTATTTACATAGGAAACCTGACCAAAAAGAAAAAATACGTCCGGGAATGGACGGAGTCCATAAACAACGTCTCGAGGATGCTCGAATTCCTCATCAAGGAAAAGGAAGGCCTGTTTACTGATGCAGAACACGCAGCATTTCGCCAGTGGAAAGAAGCCACTTCATTCTATAGCTCGGAATTCAGAAAAATCATCGATGAATACAAGGACCTGAACTATGTTGGTGAAAAATCCGAAGAGGCCTCGAAAGAGTGGACCGTCAAGGCCAACGCCGCCATCAAGGACGGAAAGAACGCCCTGAGACCCGTTTTCTCGGGAATCGCGGAGATCAGAAAGAAAAAGGAATCCCAACTGGTCTGGGGCCGCAGCAACATGAGGGAACAAGCCCGCTTCATGATCTATCTGACCATTGGGGCTACGGTCTTCGCCGCGATAGTGATGCTGCTGTTGATGCGCAGCATCAACAAATCCATCGTGCAAAACTTGCGGGATCTCAGTGACAATGCAAGAGCATTGACCCAGGGCGACTTCAGCGTCCACTTCTCCCCCACAGGTGTAGAAGAACTGGACGAACTGGCCGCCTCACTGAATAAGATCAAATCAAAACTACTGGTAAAACGCACAAGAAGGGCATAGCGCTTACAGCATTGCCACAAGAAATATCGCGGTAACACCAGCCGCAAATACCCCATTTCATGAGGGAAAAGGGCATCCGCCCCTTTTCCCTCATGGATTCCCCCCCCACAGTATGCGTCCTTTCACACGCCGAACAACCCTCTTCCCCGAACAATAGTCATTAACTATCAATCAAATCGATAAATACAATTTCAACTATTGCTCTCTGTTGGCAATAATAGCTCCACATTCACAAGATAGTAACCAACAGGAGAAATTCCATGTACAACCAAGAAGGCCTGACCGTACCCCAGGTAGTATTCAAAACCCGCCAGAACAACGAGTTCGTTGACGTCAGCAGCGATGACATCTTCAAGGGAAAAACCGTAGTGGTGTTCGCACTGCCGGGCGCATTCACCCCCACCTGCTCTTCCACCCACCTGCCCCGCTACAATGAGCTGGCGGCCACATTCAAGGAAAACGGCGTGGATGAAATCGTCTGCATCTCCGTCAATGACGCCTTCGTCATGGACGCCTGGAAGGAAAACCA
>JAMOMB010000062.1 GCA_027068795.1 Sedimenticola sp.
TCCCCCCGGTGGGGAGGGGTGAGGAAGCGGAATTCCCCGCCGAGCACCAGTCCGCGCCTGCCCAGCAGCCGCGGCGTCAAGGTGGCGTCATAGTTTGGCGCAAGGTTGAAATAATAGGGGATGCTCATGTCTGCCCCGTTCCTGGAGGAATAGCCCAGAGAAGGCACCAGCACACCGCTTTTGCGGGCGCCATCGAGGGGGATCGTCAGTTTTGGCGCATAGAAAATCGGCACGCCCAGAAAATGCAGTTTGGCCGCCCGGAAAGTACCGATCTGCTGTTTCTGGTCGATCTCCATGCTATTGGCGGAAAGTACAAATCCTTTGTTGCCCGGCGGACAGGTGGTGTAGCTGATGTTCTCGTAGCGGCTGTGGTTTTCGTTCAGCAACACCATTTTGCTGGCGGTTCCCCGTGCCTTGCGGCTGGGGATGCGGTAGCTGATTTGCGCCATTTCTCCCTGGTGTTTGTTCAGGTCAAACCATGCCTGGCTGCCGAGAAGACGCAGATCGCGCAGCTGGATCAGCAGTTGCTCATCGACTTTGATCAGTTGCCGTTGATGGTCGTAGTAAAGATCATCCGCATACAGGGTCTGGTTTGGCTGGCGAATGACGACGTTGCCGCGGAAAGTGGCGCTGTCTTCTTCCGGAAGCGCGGTCGCTGCATCGGCTTCTATGACGATACGCTTGTCCGCGGGTTTCTCGGGAGGGGGCGTGGGCAGGTGCTGGCACCGGTCCCATTCCATGCCCTGATCCAGCAGGCGGGCGTAGGTATCGGGAGCGGCTGCTGCCGGAGTGTTCTCCTTGGCGGGTGGCGTCTGGTAGGGGGAAGCCGCCGTTTCCCCGGGTTGTTTCCGGGTGACTGCTGAGTCAATCGCTTTCGGCATGGGGGCGGATTGGCCAGCGGGTTCTCGGGCGGCGGGCGCTATAGCTGGTTTTTCCGTTGCACCCCCCTGCTGCCCGCCCTGTTCTTCCGCTTTCCGGGGGGGAGGAACTGCTGCCGGGGTTGCCTTGAGGGCAGGCGTCGTTTTTTGGAGGGGCAGGATGGGTTTTCGCTGCGGGCTTCCCGCCTCGCCGCATTGCCAGCTTTTGCCGTCGGTTGTTGGCAGGCATTCCCAGCGGTTTTGCTTGGCAATGCTGTTGCCGTACAGCAGGCACAGCAGCACAAGGACGGCAAGATGACGGCAATGACTGAGGCGATATTCCAAAATCCTTTGTTCCGGTGGTTTCCACGCGAGCGCGGGTAAAATCGCATAGAATGGCGGCTGATTCAATGCTTGTTCCGATATTTGGTTACCGGAGTAGTAATGTCTGAACGTCGATCCCTGTTGGAAAGCTGGCTCAGAACAGATTGCGGCCTGCCTGATTTTACCCTTAAACCGGCCTCGGAAGATGCCAGTTTTCGCCGTTATTACCGTATTTTCCTGGCGGATGGCGAGACGCGTATCGCCATGGATGCGCCGCCGGACAAGGAAAGTTGCGGCCCTTTCGTCGATATCGCACAGCGCTTGCAAAGGATAGGCGTGCATGCGCCACTGATTCATGCGCAGGATCTCGAGCAGGGATTTCTGTTGCTGGAGGATCTGGGGGCGCAATCCTATCTCGATGCGCTCGATGCGGATTCCGTGGATCGTCTGTACGGAGACGCCCTGGCGGCGCTCATGACCATGCAGGCCTGTGCCGAACCGCAAGGGCTGCCAGACTATGACCGTGATTTGCTGTTGACGGAAATGTCCCTGTTTCCCCAATGGTTGCTGCGCCGGCACCTGGGCCTGGATTTGTCCGGGGCGGAGCAAAACATGCTGAATGAGGGGTTTGCCGTGCTGGCGGACGCCGCTCTGGAACAGCCGCAGGTATTTGTGCATCGCGACTATCATTCGCGCAACCTCATGGCCGGTGTTGCGCACCCGCCTGGCGTGATCGACTTTCAGGATGCGCTGCGGGGGCCGGTAACCTATGATCTGGTGTCCCTGCTGCGGGATTGCTATATCCGTTGGCCGGCAAGGCAGGTGGATGAATGGGCCTGGGGGTATTTCCAGCTGTGCGTACAGTCCGGGGTGTTGCAGGATCAGCACGAGCGCCGGTTTCTGCGCTGGTTCGATCTGATGGGCGCCCAGCGCCATCTCAAGGCTGCCGGCATCTTCGCGCGCCTGGCGCACCGGGATGGAAAAGCCGGCTACCTGGCGGATATTCCCCGCACTCTGGGCTATATCGTGGAGATTGCCGGCAGAAGGGAAGAGCTTGCCTCCCTGGCGGAGTTTGTCGAAGCACGGGTGTTGCCGGGCCTATGTTCGAAAACATCCGCCTGATCACCTTTGATCTCGACGATACCCTGTGGCCGACCAGGCCGGTCATCATGGCGGCGGAACAGCGGCTATACGACTGGCTGGGTCAACATACGCCGAGGATAACGGATGTCCTGTCCATCCAGGCCATGCGCAGGCGGCGCCTGACGTGGATGGAGCAGCATCCCGGTCTCGCGCATGATCTTACCCTGGTACGCCTGAAAACCCTGGAAGACCTGATGCATGAGTTTGGTTATCCTTCGTCCCTGGCGGAGCAGGGACTGGATGTGTTTCGACAGGCCCGCAACCAGGTAACCCCCTGGGATGATGTGCTTCCTGTACTGAAGTATCTGCGGCGACGCCATACCCTGGTATCTCTGACCAATGGCAATGCGCAAATAGAAGCCACGCCGCTGCGCGACTGCTTTCATTTGTCCTTGAGCGCCGAAGAGGTGGGAGCGGCCAAGCCCGACCCGGCCATGTTCCATCAGGTGCGGCTTTGGTCCGGCGTACCATTTGCGCAGATGCTGCACGTTGGCGACGACTGGGAGA
>JAMOMB010000063.1 GCA_027068795.1 Sedimenticola sp.
CCGGAAAGCATTGCAAATCGAAGTGGACATCGATGCGCCCTGCTCCCTTCCCTTCGATCAGAACGATATGCTGGAGCTGCTGGGCAACCTTCTCGACAACGCCGCCAAATGGGCCAGGCACAAACTACGCCTGCGGCTCACCGCAAACCACAAGCTGGTGCTACTGCTGGAAGATGACGGCCCGGGCATCGAACCCCACCTGCGCAAAGCCCTGCTGGCGCGGGGAAAACGCCTGGACGAAAACCGGCCCGGATACGGGCTGGGACTCGCCATTGTCAACGATATTGCGCAGCTCTATGGAGGTGACATGCAACTGGATCAATCCCCGGATCTCAAGGGGCTGCGCGTTATCGTTACCCTGCCTTTGTTCAATGCATAGCGGAACACCCAAGACGGCTGATGCATTGCATCATGGATGGCCTATTTTGCATTGCCCGTATCCGGCTTCCTGCAGCAATACCACCACTTCACGCCTGCCGGGGTGATCTCCGGGTACAGCCCCTGCCCGTCATTGAGACGCCGCAGCTTTTCCCCCGGCTTTGCCGGGTCCACTTCCGTTGCTGTCAGCTTCATTTTTCCACCAAGATTTTCAAAAATACCCAACAGGTTTTGAAAATACCCGGTTTTCTACCCAATTTTTTTGGGTATTTTGTGGGGTCTCCTGATACGCCCCGGGAACCGACCAGCACAAAAAAGCCCGCGGTTATGCGGGCTGTTATGGGTCTTCATGCTACCGGTATCTGGTAGGCGCGAACGGAATCGAACCGCCGACCCCCACCATGTCAAGGTGGTGCTCTAACCAGCTGAGCTACGCGCCTGTTGCGAGGGCGAACTATACACGGGATTCCCCGGTTTCTGCAAGTACCTGGCCGCCAGGTTCGGTAGAATAAACGGATTGAGCGGCGGGCCATGGCTTATCACACCGGCAGCCGGGGAATACTTGGTCGCCAGTATAATGATCGTTGAGCAACGACGCGCCAGCAGCAGGAAGACTCTGTACATGAATGCACCTGCACCAAAGGTGCTATGGCGAAAAACTCTCCCTCAAGGAAGTCATCGCCATGGAAGGATGGCTGCTGGCAGGCTATGTGGGAACGACTGATGGAAGATGTAAATATTGCTTTGATCCTGGTGATTGCCGCGGTTGCTCTTTATGATTTTACCAATGGCTTTCATGATGCCGCCGACATGGTGGCGGCAGCTATTGCTTCCCGCGCCATGCGGCCCGGGGTTGCCATCGGCATCGTCAGCATTTTTACCTTGATCGCGCCTTTTACCATCGGACTTGCCGTCGCAGACACGGTTGGCACTTTTGTGGACATCAGCCAGGTTTCTTCCCAGACCGGCGAAGCCGTGGTGATTGCCGCATTGCTGGCCGCCATCAGCTACAATCTGTTTACCTGGTTGCTCGGTTATCCTTCTTCCTCCTCCAATTCTTTGGCGGGCGGACTGGTTGGCGCCGGCCTGTATGCCGTAGGCAAAGAACATATCAACTGGGGGGTAGGCGCCTTGTTCGATTTCGAGCTGCAGGGGGTAATGAAAGTTTTTACCGGATTGCTGGTTTCTCCCCTGTTCGGCTTCATCATCGGCTTTCTGGTCATGAAGTTTTTCATCCATGTTTTCAGACATTTCTCTCGTCGTATCCGTCCGCTGTTCGTGATAACGCAATATTTCAGCATTGCCTGGCTGGGTTTTTCCCATGGCGCCAATGACGCGCAGAAAGGGATGGCGATCATCGGCATGATGCTACTGGCCAGCGGAACCACGCAGACCTTCAGCATTCCGCACTGGGCGGTGCTTTTATGCGCGTCCTCCATCACCCTGGGAACCATGTTTGGCGGCTGGCGCATAATCAAGACCCTGGGATTCGGGCTGTACCGGCTGCGAACCATTCACGCTGTTGCCAATCAGCTCGGATCCGCATTGGTGAACAGCATCGCCACCAGCATTGGCGCGCCTACTTCCACCACCCAGGTGGTTACCGCAACCCTGTTGGGTAACGGCTCCGCAGAAAAACCGCAACATGTGAAATGGAAGACGGCAGCGGGCATTACCGCCGGGTGGTGGTTGAATATCCCCGTATCCATGCTGCTCGGCGGCGGATACTGTTTTCTATATCTAGGAATATAGCCATGGGCTTCATCAGCAAATACCTGCTACCGAAAGAAATCGACTTCAATGCAGCGCTGCTACAGCAGGCGCACATCAGCCGGACGATGGTTGAAGACTTGCATCAGGCCTGCATCAATGAAGACAAAGCCATGCTTGCCTCCATATCCACTGCCGCTCTTCAGGCCCGCGAACTCAAGACACGGAACATGTCGCAGCTACTGGATGTGTTCATTACACCCTATGACAAGGAATCCATCTACCGCATGATCACCCAGCTGGACTGGATCACCCTCAGCGTCAAACATTTCCTGCTGGAGACGGAAGCCTACGGCATCCGTGCGCTGGCCGGATATGCGCCCATATTGAAGATACTGGTCGCCATGGCAACGGCCCTGGAAGAGGGCATCTCAAAGCTGTCCGCAAAGGCGCTGGACGCGATCACCCCCAAAACCGATCAGATCCATGATCAATACGATGAAGTGGTGGAAGCCTGCGCCAGCGCTACCGCGCAGTTGCTGGCACAAGACGACATCAAACACATCATCCGTCACAAGGATATACTGCTGCAGCTCAAGGAGATCGCAAAAAGAATACAGGTTACCGCCAATACCCTTGAAGACATGGCGATCAAAATCGTTTAGCCGCAACCATTCTTACAGTGCAAACGACTGATGCAGCTTGGGCATTCTGACCTGGGTGTTATTCAATTTGCTTGCAAATGCCTGCATGGTTTCTTCTTCACCATGCACCAGAAACGTGGTTTGCGGGTTGCCGGTATGCCGGTGCCAGGCCAGCAGCCCGGCCTGGTCCGCATGGGCGGAAAAACCGCCAATGGTGTAGATGCGCGCCCGCACGGGGATTTCCTCGCCAAAAATCCGCACCTTCTCTGCACCATCGATAATTCGGCGGGCCAGGGTTCCTCTGGCGGCATAGCCGACGAAAATCACGCTGCTCTCCTTGCGCCACAGGTTGTGCTTGAGATGATGGCGGACGCGCCCTCCGGTACACATGCCCGAACCGGCCATGATCACCGCGCCACTATCGATCTGGTTGATCAGCATGGATTCCGCCGTTTCGCGGGTAAAATGCAAGGCGGGCAAACTGAACGGGTTATTGCCGTCATTGGAAATTTTCAGGGTTTCCGTGTCATAGCATTCCGGGTGCCGTTCAAATATGCGGGTTGCGGAAATCGCCATGGGTGAATCGAGAAAGACATTGGTGAAGTGCGCAAGCTGTTTGCTCTCCACTCCTTCACGCAAATAGTAGAGGATCTCCTGGGCGCGCTCCAGGGCAAAGGTGGGAATGATGACATTTCCTCCCCGCTCCATGGTTTCATTGATCGCCGTGTAGAGTTCATCGATGGACGGCTGCAATTGCTTGTGCAGGCGGTTGCCATAAGTGGTTTCCATGACCACCGTATCTGCCTTCGGCGGCGGAGTCGGGTCGCGCAATATGGCGCGGCCACTATAACCAAGATCGCCGGAAAAGAGCAGGCGGTGCTTGCGCCCTTCTTCTTCCAGTTCCAGGAAAATACTGGCTGAACCCAGAATATGGCCGGCATTGATATAGGTTGCCGTTATTCCCGGCGCAAGCTGCAACGGCTGATCGTAATCGGCCTTCCGGCCAAAATAGTCGAGGCTGTTGAGCGCATCCAGCACCGTGTACAGCGGCTCGATCCGCTTGTCGTGATTTCCGCCACGGCGACGCGCCTTGCGCTGCTGATAGCGCGCCTCTTCTTCCTGCAACCCGGCTGCATCCAGCATCACCAGCCTTGCCAGCTCAACGGACGCCCCGGTGGTGATGATCTCGCCGCGAAAACCGCGCCTGGCCAGCAAGGGAATCCGCCCGCAATGATCGAGGTGTGCATGGGTAAGCAGCAGGAAGTCGATCTCGGCAGGATCAAAGCCAAAGGGTTGGGAATTTTCCTCGGCAAGCTCACGGCCGCCCTGATACAGTCCGCAGTCGATGAGGATCTTCTTTCCGGAACATTCGAGCAGATGGCAGGAGCCGGTTACGCCCAGATCCGCCCCGTGAAAGGATAGTTTCATCACCAATCTCCTAATCGAGCTTCCTGCCGGAAACAAAAATCAGGGCGCCGCCCTGGTCAGCAGTATTCCATGACAGCACCAGTTTGCCACTGACCAGGCTGAAGCTGGTGGCATTGCCCAGACTCTGCAAAAAATCACCTTCCATGCGCATGACATCATCCGCACAGATCTTGCGGGTGCTGCCCACGGGGCCGAGTTTTACCCTGCCAGCGGCGCCCTCCAGGTCTTTCATGTCGGAAAAATAGCTGTTGCAACCCGCATTGCCCTTGACCTGGCCATCATCATACGCCAGGCTGATCTGCAAGTCTTCCGGCACGGGTTCGCCGTTGAGCCGGGTGAGGATCCATTCTCTGCCGCCAATGTCTTCGGCTGACAGCCTTCCCGTCAGTTTCACCGGCAGCTCCTTGAAGCTCCCGTCAGTTTCACGGATCCAGGTTCGCGTTGCCTTTTGCGCCGGACAGCAAGCAGGATCGGCAGCCCCATGCTCGATCAGATTGACAATGATCTTGTTGCCTTCTATCCCCCCACCGAGGATCTGCACCCTGTCACCAATAAAAATAGACCGGCTGGATATCCGGTCGTTTTCCAGATCCAGGATCAGCAGATAGTTGAAAACCCCGCTACCCCCGGGAGCATCCCAGAGGGCCAGCACGATTTCTTCCTCATCATCCCCGTCCAGATCTCCTCGAAATCGAAACCCATCGATCAATCCACGGGTTTGCCCGACAGGCTCTTCCAACGCCTCGGAAGCCGCATCAGCCGTTCCTTGTCGCGCATCCTCCGCCGAAACAGCCGCCGAGCAAAGCGAAACAGACATCCCGGCAAGAAACAATAGTTGCAGTATTTTCGGGTTGAAAATCATGGCCAGCCGTTTTCCATATTCCTGAGCAGCAGTTTTACCGATTCGATGGATGTCTCCAGGTTTTTCTGTATGTCCTGCATGGTAATCGGCCCCCTTCCCAATCCCGCTGCCCAATTGACCACCAGGGACAGATGGGCGAAGCACAAGTCCAGCTCTCTTGCCAGTGCAGCCTCCGGCATGCCGGTCATTCCCACCAGATCACAACCGTCGCGGTGCATGCGCTGGATCTCGGCTGCGGTCTCCAGGCGCGGCCCCTGGGTGGCGCCATAGGTTCCTTCCGTCTTGATCCGTACGCTGGCGCGCCTGCCTGCCTGAATCAGGATATCCCGCAGCTGCTGACAGTAGGGCTGGGAAAAGTCCACATGCTTTACCGGCGCATCACAGCAATCGACGAAGGTATGCTCCCGGCCCCAGGTGTAATCGATAATCTGGTCGGGTATGCACAATATGCCTGGTTCCATGGTGATTCCCCCTACGGAGGCGACGCTGATAATGCTTTTGATGCCTATGGATTCGAGGGCCCAGATGTTTGCGCGATAGTTGACCCGGTGCGGCGGAATGGTATGTCCCCCGCCGTGGCGAGGCAGAAACACGACAGGCAGCCCGGCAAAGCGGCCGAACGTCAGGGGCGCGGACGGTTCGCCATAAGGCGTCGCCACGACCTTCTGGCGTTCCACCTCCAGCGCCTCCAGCCAGGCAAGCCCCGAGCCGCCCACGATTGCTATTCGATCAGTCATGTTGTTCTTCCTGTATGAAATATATGCCCGGAGCGTTACGCCAATAACCCTTGTAATCCATACCATAGCCAAACAGGTATTTATCCGGCGTATCCAGGCCGACGATGTCCGCCTGCAACCCGTTGCAGCGCTGATGGATTTTCCTCACCAGCACCACGGAAACAATCTCTTTCGCACCCGCTTCCCGGCAATAATCCACAATCGCCTGCAAGGTATAGCCTTCATCCAGAATATCATCCACGACAACCACGGTTTCCCCCTCCAGGGAATATTCCGGCGTTTTCTTCCACTGCAAATCCGTGCCGAAGGTGCGTTCACGGTAGCGGGTTGCGTGCAGATAATCCACACGCAAGGGAAAATCCAGGCGTGGCAGCAGCATGCCCAGGGGAATCAGCCCCCCGTTCATTACCGCCAGCAATATGGGGTTGCGCGAAGCCAGCTTCCCGGTGAGTTTTGCAGCCATGCGATCCAGGGCGGCTTCCACTTCCTCACGGGAGTAGAGAAGCACTGCATTGTTTCTGATTTCTTGCATGTCTTGTGCGGGCTTGTTCATCGCTTATAAATCCAGATCCAGAGATGCTTCCGCTTCCAGAAGATTCAGGTATTCCATGGCGCGCAACCAGCGCGGATCTTCCCGGATGTCTTTTGCTGTAAAACGCCCTTTGCCGTGCATGCGCGCCAGGCGCGCCTGGCTGACGGGTTCACAGTAGTCCGCCAGGGAATCCAGCACTTCCCGCGCGCCTTGCGGGTTGTTGCATACCAGAATCATGTCACATCCTGCTTGCAGGGCCGTCGCCGCCCTTTCTGCGTAACTGCCGGCGGCATTGGCGGCAACCATGCTCAGGTCGTCGCTGAACACCACGCCGTCAAAGCCCATGCGCCGCCGCAGCACCTCCTGAATCCAGTAGGGCGAATAGCCGGCAGGCACGTCATCGACTGCAGAATACAGCACATGGGCAGGCATAAGGCCTTCCATGCGGTTGTTCGCCATATGCCTGAAGGGCCGTAGATCCCTGTCCCAGATCTCGGAGAAACGGCGCGTATCCACAGGCAGGTCGTAGTGCGAATCCGCTTCCACACAGCCATGGCCGGGGAAATGTTTACCCACCGACGGCATTCCGGCTTCCCGCGCCCCCGCGGCCCAGCTGAAAGCCAGCTTGCCCACAATCAGCGGATCGGCGGAAAACGCCCGGTCGCCAATCACCTGGCTAATGGCCGTTTGCAGATCCAGCACCGGCGCAAAGCTGAAATCAATGCCGACTGTGCGCAATTCCGCCGCCATCAGCCATCCGATGTGATGCGCTGCATCAAGGGCTTTTTGCGGATGGCTGTCGTACAGGGCGCCCAGTCTGGAAGCCGCTGGCAGCAGGGTAAAGCCCTCCCGCAAGCGCTGCACCCGCCCGCCTTCCTGGTCCACTGCCACCAGCAGGGACGGCGAACGCAAGGCATGGATCTCCTTTATCAGGCCATGCAGCTGTTCCGGCGCCTCATAGTTTCTGCTGAACAGTATTACCCCTCCGGTAGCCGGGTGCAACAGCAGCTCCCGTTCTTCCGCTGTCAGAACAGGCCCTTCCAAATCGAGCATCAATGGTCCATGAGTCATAGGCAAGGCAAGCCGCTATTGTCGGATGTCCACGATCATATTATTCGAAACAGCATCAAATAAGTTGACCAAATCATTGTTATTCATGCGAATACACCCATGAGACACGGGTTGACCAAGAAGCGATTCCTGATCCGTTCCATGGATATAGATAAAGCGTCTGAGGGTATCACAATCTCCGCCCCGGTTTTTCCCCGGCTCCAACCCGCTCAACCACAGGATCCTCGTCAGCACCCAATCCCGGTGCGGATATTCCCGTCCCAGTTCCGGGGTATAAATCTCTCCCGTGGGTCTGCGTCCGACAAAGACCGTGTTCAACGGGCATTTCTCACCAATCTTCAGGCGAATATGATGCTTTCCAAGGGGGGTGCAACCACTGCCGGCACGCATCCCCGGGCCATTTGCCGCAGTGGATACAGGATAGGCGACGAGCAGTTTTTCATCCTCCAGGAGCCGCAGCTCCTGGGTCGCCAGCCGCACCTGCAAATGCAGGCTCATGCATCTGCCTCCCAATAGCAATAGGGAAGCTTGCTCAGGTTGCTGTTGTAATAGCGCGCATCGGTTGAAATTTCCCGGCCCAGCCAGGCGGGACGCTGGAAGACTTCTTCCACCGAGGCCAATTCGATCTCGGCCACAACCAACCCGCTGTTCTCACCGTGAAACTCATCCACTTCCCAACAATGATCTGCAACATGCAGGATATGGCGGGTTTTCTCTACAAGAGGGCGATGGGCGACCTTGTTCAACAGCTCCCGGGCATCGGCCATGGGAATGGGGTATTCGTATTCCAGACGATAGATTCCATCCCGGGTGCTTTTGATATTGATGTCCGCCTGATCATTGCAGATGCGCACCCGCACCGATGACTGGGCATCATGGCTGAGATAGCCCTGGCGCATCTCCAGGGATTTCTCCACCTCATCTCTCCAGGCATCGGATGAAAGCAGAAACTTTCTTTCGATCTCCACGCCCATGTCAGTCCTTTACAAACAGCGCAACGGATTCGACATGAGCCGTGTGCGGAAACATGTCCATGACGCCCGCGGAAACCAGGCGATAACCCAGCTTGTTTACCAGTTCGGCTGCATCTCTGGCCAATGTTCCGGGATAGCAGGAGACATAGGCGATGCGCTCCGCCCCCATTCGCGGCAAATGGCCGAGCACTTCCCATGCCCCGCTGCGGGGCGGATCCAGCAGGACTTTGTTGAACTGCTGCCGCAACCAGGGCTCATGCTCCAGAGACTCATACAGGTTGGCCGCATGAAAACTGACGTTGTCCAGGCGGTTGCGCCGCGCATTGTCCCTGGCGCGGCCAACCAGCTCCTCTGCGCCTTCCACGCCAGTCACCCTTCCCGCCCTGGTGGCCATGGGCAGGGTGAAGTTACCGACGCCGCAAAACAGATCCAGCACCTGATCCTGTTTTTCCAGGGCAAGGAGATCAATGACCCGGCCAACCATCTGGCGGTTGATGCCGGTATTGACCTGGGTGAAATCCGTCGGCTGAAAATACAGCTCCAGCCCGAACTCAGGCAGCGCATAATGCAGATCAGCCTCTTCATCCAGGGGTTTGACCGTATCCGGGCCGCCTTCTTGCAGATAGATGATGAAATCGTGATGGCGGGCGAATTCTCGCAGCTTTTCTCCGTCTGCATGCGTCAATGGCTCCAGGAGCCGAAAGATCAGCACACAGCGCAGATCATCCATCGCAACTTCAATTTGCGGAATGCGCGCCGCTATGGACAGGCTCCCGATCAGGGTGGACAACTCCCCAAGAGCCCGGCCAATCTTTGGATGCAATACCTCGCAACTGTCCATATCCGCAACAAAACTGGCGTTGCGTTCACGAAAACCCACCAGCACCCTTCCCTTCTTCAATACCTGCTTTACTCCCAGGCGCGCCTTGCGGCGGTACCCCCAGGGCGTCTTGTTTGTCAGGGGCGGCAGGATTTCTTCCGGCATGATCTTGCCGATGCGGGAAAAGGCATCCAGCAGGGTTTGTTGCTTGTACTGGATTTGCGCGGCGGCCCGCAGGTGTTGCAGGCTACAGCCTCCACACAGGCCAAAGTGCGCACATTCCGGCGTTACCCGCTGTTCACTGGCTTCCAGCACTGCCACGACTTCTCCCTCGTCATGGCTTTTCCGTTTGCCGGTATAGCGGAACAGAACGCGCTCGTCCGGCAAGGCGCCATGAATGAAGGTCGCCTTGCCATCGATTCTCGCCACACCGCGCCCATCGTGGCTCAACGACGCAATTTGTGCTTCAACCGGATCCTGGGGCAGCTTCTGCTTGCGCCGTCTGCGCGCCATGTCAATGCCGACCCGGGTCAAAGATGCCGGTGGACAAATAGCGGTCGCCGCGGTCGCAGACAATGGCTACCAGCATGGCGTCTTCCAGCTCAAGGGAAAGCCGGAGCATGGCGGCAACCGCCCCTCCGGAAGATACGCCACAGAAGATGCCTTCCTCCGCCGCCAGCCTGCGCGTAATCTCTTCCGCCTCCTCCTGGGACACGTCCATTTCCCGGTCCACCAAGGAGGGATCGAAGATGCCGGGCAGATATTCCTTCGGCCAGCGGCGAATGCCGGGAATCTGCGCGCCCTCTTCCGGCTGTACGCCAATGATCTGCACACCGCGGTTCTGTTCCCTGAGAAACCGGGAAACGCCTACAATGGTGCCCGTGGTGCCCATGGCGCTGACAAAATGGGTGACGCCCCCGGCGGTGTCCCGCCACAGTTCCGGTCCGGTGCCAAGGTAGTGGGCAAGGGGATTGTCCGGGTTGTCGAACTGATTCAGCAGCTTTCCCTGTCCCCTGGCCTGCATCTCGATGGCCAGATCCCGCGCCCCTTCCATGCTTTCTTCCTCACTCACCAGAATCAGCTCGGCGCCATATGCCGCCATCGCCGCCTTGCGCTCCATGCTCATATTGTCCGGCATGACAAGCTTGATGGGATACCCTTTTATGGCCGCCACCATGGCCAGGGCAATGCCTGTATTGCCGCTGGTCGCTTCGATCAAAGTATCTCCGGGACGGATCTCGCCCCGCTGCTCGGCCTGCTCGATCATAAACAGGGCAGGACGATCTTTCACCGATCCGGCAGGGTTGTTTCCTTCCAGCTTCACCAATAGCGTATTGCTGGTACGACCGGGCAGGCGCTGCAGCCTCACCAGCGGAGTATTTCCAATCGTGGAAGAAAGGGTCTGAAATTTCATGATTTATTTGCGATAAATGGCGTCGGTTCGTATTTTACCGCGCCTGGCGCAGATAGGAACCGCCTTTTGCATAGACGCGGGCTTTCCGATTCCCTCCGCCATTGCATCCATGCATTTTTCTGCAACAGTTCAAGAATGCTCTCCAAGTTGCTATAGTAATTGCCAATTATTCCAAGGAGGAGCAGTTGGCGAGACAGGCCGATGCGGAACATCCGACAACAAATTCTCTTTATCGCCCTGCTGCCGGCACTGCTGCTCATTGCGGTGCTGTCCGTGTACTTGCTGCTTACCCGCCTGGAAGATCTGGAGCGGCAATTTTACGCCCGGGGCAAAGTGCTTGCCGGACAACTGGCGACCGCCTCCATCAACGGCGTTTTGTCCAACAAGCACAATACGCTGGCTATGCTGGCCGAAGAAACACGTCATTTGCACCCGGACATTCTCGGTATCAAGGTGCTGGATTCCCACGGCCTGGTTCTACTCCAGACCGGTGAGGATTCCACTCCGGAACCTTCCATCGACAACCTGTTCGAGGCAACCATCACAACTGCCTATGATTTGCAGGGCATCTATCATTACTTCCCGGATCAACCGGTGCCGCAGCCGGAAAACGGCCACTTGGATCTGGGAAAGGTCCTGCTTTGGCTCGATCCTGCCCCCATGCTGGGAAAAAAGCGGGACATCATCGCCACCACATTGGTGCTTACCCTTTTGGGCCTGCTGCTGACCGCCCTGCTGGCCCTGTTCCTCAGCAAGCGCCTGGCAAAACCACTGGAAGAACTCACCCGCGCCGCCCGCAATCTACGCAAGGGGAAATTGGACACCCGGGTAAAAGTCGACGCCAGCGGAGAGATCGGCGAGTTGCAGGCGGCTTTCAACGAGATGGCGGACGAGATCAGCATCGCCAGCGAAAACCTGCACGCCCAGGTTGACCAGGCAACCATCGAACTGCAGGAAAGCATGGAGATACTCGAGATCAGAAATGTGGAACTGGATCTGGCGCGCAAGAGAGCCGTGGAAGCAAGCCGCATAAAATCGGAATTCCTCGCCAATATGAGCCATGAAATCCGCACCCCCATGAACGGCATTCTCGGTTTTACCAACCTGCTGCGCAATACCCGGCTGGACAGAACGCAAACCGAGTACCTGGATACGATAAAGATATCCGCAAACAACCTGTTGATGATCATCAACGACATCCTGGACCTGTCCAAACTCGAAGCAGGCAAGCTGGTTCTCGAAAACCGCAGCTTTTCCCTGCGCCAGTGCCTGCACAACGCCATCTCCCTGCTGGCGCCCATGGCTCATCAGAAACAACTGGAGCTGATTCCCCTTATCTACAACGACGTACCCGATTATTTGCAGGGCGACCCCACGCGAATCGCCCAGATCATAACCAATCTGGTCAACAACGCCATCAAGTTTACGGATGAAGGGGAGGTGGTGCTGCGCGTGATGGTTGAAGCGGAAAGCGAAACCAAGGTGGTTCTCAAGGTGTCCGTCACCGATACAGGCATCGGCATTCCGGAAGAGGAGCAAACCGAGATATTCTCCGCATTTTCCCAGGGAAAAACCTACAGTGCAAAAACCACCGGCGGTACGGGCTTGGGCCTGAACATCTGCAAGCGGCTGGTGGAAGCCATGCACGGATCCATATCCGTGCACAGCAGCCCCAACAAGGGCAGTTGCTTCGAATTTCATATTGAGCTGAGAAAAGATGCTCCGCCTGTTGCGGCCATTGACAGCAGCAGCCTGCTTTCCGGCCGGAATATCTGGGTGGTGGAGCCAAACCCCGTCTATCAAACCGCACTGAGAAACATGCTGTCTGACCTTGGAGTGGCGGGGCATGAATATTCCAGCTATCAACATGTAATCGAGGCATTGAAGCAAAGCGAAACACCCGAGCTGATTATTCTCGCGGTAGCGGCCAGGGAATTTGCCGATGAAGCCGTGGCGGAGAAAATCGAAATCATCATCGAGTACTCGACAGCACCGGTGCTGGTTCTTCTGGGTAGCTCCGCCCAGGAGGATAGCAATCACGTTCTGGATCTGGGAGCCGCCCGTTGCCTGAGCAAACCCATCAAACCCGGTGTTCTGGCCCAGGCGATAAACGATGTCCTGTTGTCCGACAACGACATAGAGGAATCGGATCTTGCGGCCCAACCCCCCTCCTACCCGGCAAACTGGCTTGCCGGCACAAGAGTGCTGGTGGCGGATGACAACGCCATAAACCGAAAACTAATGGAGAGCCTGCTGCACAACCATGCAGCAACAGTTATCTGCGCGGAAGATGGCAGGCAGGCTGTGGAAGCCGTGAAGGCGGGGGAAATCGATATTGCGCTCATTGATATACATATGCCAATCCTGAACGGCTTTGGCGCTGCCGAGCAAATCCGGCAGCTTCCCCATGGGGAAAATCTTCCCCTGGTTGCCATGACAGCGGACGCCATGGGCAGAAACCGCACGGAAATCAAACACAGCGGTTTTAGCGCCCACCTGATCAAGCCCATAGAGGAAGAGGAACTGCTCTCCACCATCGCCGGATTTCTGCACAAGGAATTTTCTGGCGCCTTTGTACACCCACACGGTCAACAAAGTACGCACAGAAGCAGGCAGGAGCTTCCCGTCTATGACCGGCACCAGGCCATGCGCATCACGGGCAATTCACCGAATATCGCCGCAACCATGCTCAATCAATTGATGGACATACTTCCTTCCAGCATGGACGAGATTTCCCGCCTCGTTGGCGAAAAGGACTGGCAAGCCTTATGGCAGAGCATCCACAAATTGCAAGGCGCGGTGGCCGTATGCGCTGTTCCGGCGTTTTCCGCAGCCCTGAACCGCCTGCAACTGGCAGTGCAAAACGAAAATGCCGATGCGACAGAAAGCGAGCTGAAGGAAGCCCGGTCAGAAATGCAGCGTCTGATTCATTATCATGCGGAAGCGCAATGAATGAGGCGCTTCATTTCCCGAACCGCCTCCTCCAGGCCGGTGAATACCGCCCGGGAAACGATGGCGTGGCCAATATTGAGTTCCCGTACGCCTTCAATAGCGGCAATCTCCACAACATTATGGTAGTCCAGACCATGACCTGCATTCACCTGCAACCCGAATGATTCGCCAAGCTTTACGGCTTCTACGATTTTGCTCAGTTCCCGCGCCCGTTTTTCCGGGTTTTCCGCATCCGCAAAATGTCCGGTATGAATCTCTACCACTGGCGCCCCGATCTTCGCTGCCGCCTCCAACTGCCTGGGATCCGCATCAATGAAAAGCGATACCCGGACATCTGCTTTCGCCAGCCGCGCGCAATACGCTTGCAGGCGCGGAACATCGGCAGCTGCATTCAACCCGCCTTCAGTTGTCAGCTCTTCCCGCCGTTCCGGCACCAGGCAACAATCTGCGGGCCGTATGCCTGTGGCGATAGCCAGCATTTCATCCGTCGCCGCCATCTCCAGGTTCATGCGTGTTTGAATGATGTCTTTCAGGAATTCCACGTCCCTGTCCTGGATATGCCGCCGATCTTCCCGCAAATGCAGGGTAATGGCATCCGCCCCGGCCTGTTCGGCAATCAGGGCGGCCTGAACCGGATCCGGATAAGGCGTGCCTCGTGCCTGACGCAGTGTGGCCACATGGTCGATATTGACACCGAGTAGTTTTCCCTGGTGCATACTGGATACCCTCCAATTAATTGATAGGAATCTGTGGATTCAGCCTGGTGTATAGAAAAATTCCCGGCTCTTCAATGGTCTGTCACCCAGATAAAAGCCCAGTATATGCCGCATCAGCTCCCTGGCTTCCCGACTCTGGCGCACATCCAGCGCCTGCTGCCGGGCCAGCGCCATCAGCGTATCCCCTTGGGCCAGAAACCCCGCCTCCTGCGGCACTCTTCGCAGCCCTGTCTCTGATTCATAGTGGTAGTACGCCTGCGCACTGACCGCCACGCCGGACTGGCCTTCATGCAGCAGATCCACGCCATAGCCAAGGGTTTGCAGCAGTTCCAGCTCAAAGCAGCGAAGCGGCAAATCCAGCGCCAAACCATCGCCCAGGCTCTCGATGGTCTTTTCATAGCTGCGAAACAGTTCCGGCATGGGTTCATATTGATCCACCAGCCGGATGAGCAGTTCGTTCAGGTAAAACCCGCTGAACAACGCCTTGCCCCGGGGAAGCACATAGCAGGAACGGTTTTCCACCTGCTTCAGATTGGCGATCCTGCCTCTTCCGGACCAGGTGATCAACAGGGGATTGAAGGGCTGTAACATACCCCGCCTGGTACTTTTGGCGGCTGCTCCGCCACGCACCATGAGAGGAATCCTGCCTGCAGAACAGCTAAACATATCCACCAACAGGTGGTGCTCGCCATATTTGCGGGAGTGCAGAACATAGGCGGGAGTCAGCTCATCAGACAATACGGGATCATCAAACTTATTCGGCATATCCCAAACGGCTCAGGCTGGCCTGGTCGGCAGACCAGCTCTTCTTCACCTTCACCCACAGACGCAGGTAAACTTTGGTCTGGAAAAAATCTTCCAGCTGTTTACGCGCTTCCGTCGCAGTTTCCTTGAGCGCCAGGCCGCCCTTTCCCACCAGGATGCCCTTTTGGTTGTCGCGTTCTACCCAGATAATGGCCCCAATACGATAGATATGGGGCTGCGCATCGAATTCCTCGATTTCAACCGTCGCGGAATAAGGCAGTTCCTTGTGGTAGCGCCTGGTTATCTGCTCCCGTATCAGTTCCGCGGCGAAAAACCGTTCCGGACGGTCGGTAATTTGCTCCTCGGGATAAAAGTTTTCCCCTTCCGGCAACAACGCCAGAATCACCTGTTGCAATTGATCACAGTTGTCCCCCGTGCGGGCGGAAACAGGGATCACGCTGGTCAGGCCGGTTCGCTGCGTAAGTTCGGCGAGTATGGGCAGGAGTTCTTCACGACGAGGAATGGTATCAATCTTGTTCACGACCAGAATTGCCGGAAGCCCGCTGTTTTCAATCCGCTGCAAAACCATTTCGTCTTCTTCTGTCCAGTATTTGCTATCGACGACGAATACCGCAAGATCCACCCCGGACAAGGCGCTGGTGGCGGTTCTGTTCAGGTAGCGGTTCATGGCCTTGTTGCCACGCTGATGGATGCCTGGCGTATCGATATAGACGATCTGCCCCTCATCCAGGGTGTTGATGCCCAGTATGCTGTGGCGCGTAGTTTGGGGCTTGTGCGAGGTAATCGCCAGCTTTTGGCCAAGCAGATGATTCAGCAAGGTGGACTTGCCGACATTTGGACGCCCGACCAGGGCCACATGTCCCGCACGATGCTTCACGAATCCGATGCTCCGGTTTTGGCAAGCGCCCTGTAAGCGGCCTGCTGTTCCGCCTTGCGTCTGCTCGCTCCCTCTCCCTGCTCGGTGACGCCAAGACTCTCCACCCGGCATTCGACGACAAAGCGCTGCTCATGGGCGCTGCCCTCTATAGAGACGACCTGATATACGGGGAGTGATTTCCCTTGCGCCTGAAGATATTCCTGCAACCGGGTTTTTGCATCCTTGGGTTGCGCTTCCGGTGAGATTTCCAGAATTTCCTTGCGCAAGATACGGCGAACCAGCGCCCGCGCCGATTCCATATCTGCATCCACGAATACGGCAGCGATGATGGCTTCCACCGCATCCGACAAAATGGAGTCTCTGCTCTGGCCGCCACTGCGCAGCTCTCCCGCGCCCAGAACCAGATAGTCTCCCAGTTCCAGCCGCCTGGCCACGGCCGCCAGGGTTTCTCTTTTGACCAGCTGGGCCCGCGCCCTGCTCAGCTCTCCCTCACTGGCGTTGGGGTGCTCTCGATACAGGTTTTCGGCAATCTCGAACCCCAGGATCGCATCGCCCAGAAACTCCAGCCGCTCATTGTTCCTGGCTCCGGCGCTACGATGGGTGAGCGACTGGACAAGCAGGCTTTCATCCCGGAACTCATACCCAAGGTTACGCTGCAAACGCTTGAGATCTAACACCCTGCCGGTTCCATATCTATTTCCAGTCCACCTCTTTGTGGAAGGTCATGAGCACTTCAACATTGCCGGCCACAGGTTTGCGTACTTCATAATCCAGCACCATGCTGGTCTTTCCCTTGCTGCGGTCAATTTTCAGATTCTTGGGATCAAAATCATAAATGCCGTTGATGTCTATGCGGCGATTGAATATCTTGCGCAACTGTTTGGGAGGGGCTTGCCGGTATTTTGGATCTTCCTTGATGCTCTCAAGAACCTCGCTCATGGAGTGGAACTCCAGGTAGCTGGGCACCATTTTCACGCCGAGCAAAACGAAAAACAACGTAATCGCAATGAGGAAAATCCATGAAGTAATGGTGAGTCCCTGCTGCGGTCTCTTCAGATATTGCATATTTGTTCCCCTTTATTCAATAACTTCGCCAATGCGTGACCAATCGAATATTCCAGAGCGATTCCAATCAAGGCTTAACCATATCACAAAGGCTTTTCCAACCAAATTCCGCTCCGGCACAAAACCCCAGCAGCGGCTGTCGTTGCTGTTGTCACGATTGTCTCCCATCATGAAGAAATGCCCTTCCGGCACGGTGACTTCACCATTGGCCAGCACCCTGCAGCCAGGCGGAAAATCTGGCGCACGGGGATTGATCAGTATGGAATGCTCGACACCATCCAGGTTTTCTTTCAGCTCCCATCTGCCGGTCATTCCTTCACCGGATCCTACGCCCTGGTAGGTTCCCACCCTGGTTTGCGGAACGGCTTGCCCGTTCACATACAGCACCTTGTTCCTGTAACCGACGCGATCTCCCGGCAATCCAACCAGGCGCTTTATGTAATCCAGCTTCGGGTCTTCAGGATAACGAAACACCACCACATCGCCCCGTTCGGGCGTATCCACGTCAAGAAACTTGGTCTTGGTGACCGGAAACCGCAAACCATAGGCAAACTTGTTGACCAGGATAAAATCTCCAATCAGCAAGGTCGGCATCATGGAGCCGGAGGGAATGCGGAAAGGCTCGACAACGAAAGCCCGCAGCAGCAGCACAAACAGGAAAATAGGGAAAAACGAGCGGGCGTAATCCACCATCAATGGCTCTTGCGCCGCCTTTTGCTTTTCCCTCCCCGGTGCGGATTTGCGCTTGAGCAGCAAGTACGCCCCCCAGATCAGGCCGGAAACCACGGTCGCGAAAGCCAGGGCGGCTTCTATGCCAAAAGAATACAGCACCCAGATGAAGGCGCCCGCAATTCCTGTCAGCGCGACGAATTCATACCATGGCGTTTCTTTTTGTTCTTTCATAAGGATTTCAGCTCCAAGTAAGCGTTACTTGTCTTTTCCCACATTCAATACAGCAAGGAAGGCTTCCTGGGGAATCTCCACCCGGCCTACCTGTTTCATGCGTTTTTTTCCTGCTTTCTGTTTTTCCAGCAGCTTGCGTTTGCGTGTAATGTCGCCACCATAGCATTTGGCGGTGACATTCTTGCGCAGCGCCTTCACCGTGGAGCGGGCAATGATCTTGCTGCCCAACGCCGCCTGTATGGCCACCTCGAACATTTGCCGGGGAATGATTTCCTTCATCTTGTCCGTGAGTTCCCGGCCACGGCTTTCAGCGTAATCCCTGTGCACGATGAGCGACAAGGCATCCACGCGCTCCCCGTTGATGAGAATATCCAGCTTGACCAGGTTGGCCGCCTGAAAGCGATCCAGCTCATATTCGAACGAGGCATAGCCGCGGCTGACGGATTTGAGGCGGTCGAAGAAGTCCAGCACGACCTCATTCATGGGCAAGTCATAAACCAACTGCACCTGACCGCCAAGGTACTGCATATTTTTCTGCACCCCGCGTTTTTCGATGCACAGATTGATCACATTCCCCAGATAGTCCTGGGGAACCAGGATATGCGCCTCGATGATGGGCTCACGGATCTCTTCGATCTGACCGGGATCCGGCAGATCTGCGGGATTGTCCACCATGAGGATCTCGCCGTCGCTCTTCTCCACTTCATAGATGACCGTCGGCGCCGTGGTGATCAAATCGAGATCGTATTCCCGCTCCAGGCGCTCCTGGATGATTTCCATGTGCAACATACCAAGAAAGCCGCAACGGAATCCGAATCCCAGGGCCTGGGAAGTTTCCGGCTCGAAATGCAGCGCTGCATCATTCAGCCGCAGTTTGCGCAGGGCTTCACGAAAGTTCTCGTAATCATCCGAGCTGATGGGATACAAGCCGGCAAATACCCTGGGCTGCATTTCCTTGAATCCGGGCAGGGGTTCGGCGGCCTTGTTGTCCGCCAGGGTGATGGTGTCGCCCACGGGTGCGGCATCGATCTCTTTCATGCCGGCAATCAGGTAGCCGACTTCTCCGGTATCCAGCATCTCGGTATCGGTGCGCTTGGGCGTGAACACGCCAACCTTTTCCGCCTGGTAGCTGCGACCGGTAGACATGATCACAAACTTGTCCCGGCGTTTGAGGCTGCCGTTCATCACCCGGATCAGGGAAATCACCCCCACATAGGGATCAAACCAGGAGTCGATGATCAGCGCCTGCAAGGGCGCATTCGGGTCTCCTTTGGGGGGCGGGACGCGCTCCACCAGGCTTTCCAGCAGCTCTTCGATGCCAAGCCCGGTCTTGGCGCTGACGCGCAAGGCGTCTTCAGCCTCGATGCCGATGATCTCCTCGATTTCCGTAATCACCCTTTCCGGCTCGGCGGACGGCAAATCGATCTTGTTCAATACGGGCACGACCTCCAGCCCCTGCTCGATTGCGGTATAGCAATTCGCCACGCTCTGGGCCTCCACGCCCTGCGCCGCATCGACCACCAGCAATGCCCCCTCGCAGGCTGCCAGAGAACGCGACACCTCGTAGGAAAAATCCACATGCCCGGGGGTATCTATAAAGTTGAGCTTATAGGTTTCACCGTCCTTGGCGGTAAAATTCAGGGTCACGCTCTGCGCCTTGATGGTAATGCCGCGCTCGCGCTCCAGATCCATGGAGTCCAGCACCTGGGCTTCCATTTCCCTTTCCGTCAAACCACCGCAAAGCTGGATAAAGCGGTCTGCAATGGTGGATTTTCCATGATCGATATGCGCAATAATGGAGAAATTTCGAATATGGTCGAGCTTAGACATCAGTCCTCGGGGGTGGCGGAGTTCCGATTCCGCAATACACACGGCGGAACCAGGGAATTCCCAGAAAAATCAGCAACGGCGAATGATACTCCGGATCGGCAAGAATTTCCTGATGGATTTCCCGTAAAGTGAAATTTGAAGGCCGTGAAATGGCGGCGATTTTCTTTGATTTGCGGATGTTATTCACCCGGCGACCATTCGGTTTATGCGCAGCCGTCACAAGCGCATGCATGGCGAGGCGACATCCCGCGGGCAGGACTGATCCCTGTCAACATGCGACAACGATGTTCACAGATACACTCGTGACGGCTGCGCCTTGCGCCGGTTCACATCAAGGAGGAAAAACGCTACATGCCGGTTCGGCTTACAGCGGCTATTTTTCCGGCGTACGCAATGCGATGAACACCGGCCCTTGCGGTTTCAGCAGCAACAAGGCCACAGTCTTGCCTTTTGGAATGTCCCGGATGATTTTCTCCAGCTGCGGCAGCCCAGTGATCTTTTCTCCATCCACCATCAGCACGATGTCGCCTGGCTTGACTCCCGCAGCAGCCGCAGGACCTTCCCTCACCTCTTTGATCCGTACGCCTTCATCTGCGGACAAATCCAGCCGTTCACGTTCTTCCGTGGCAAGTTCGGAAAACACCAGGCCCAGCTTGTTGCTTTCGGTCGCTTCCGGCGCCTTGGGCTTTTCCGGCTGTGGCTGATCATCTTCCGCGGGAAGTTTGTCGATACGCACCCGGAGGCTGATCTCCTCACCGTTCCTCAACACCTCCAGCGCCGCTTCCTCGCCCACGGCGGTTGCGCCCACCAACGGCGGCAGCTGCGAGGAATCATGCAACTGCTGTTGATTGAAGGCCAGGATAATATCGCCGACCTGCAATCCGCCCTTCTCCGCCGGTGAATCCTTGATCACCCTCGCAACCAGCGCGCCCCGGGGACGGCTCATGCCAAAAGATTCAGCAAGATTGCGATCCACATCCTGAATCAGCACCCCGAGATAGCCGCGGGTCACATGTCCATCCTCGCGCAACTGCTCCACCACATGCATCGCAAGCTCGATGGGCACGGCGAAGGAAAGCCCCATGAAGCCACCGGAGCGGCTGAAAATCTGCGAGTTGATTCCTACCACCTTTCCCTGAAGGTCAAACAGCGGCCCCCCGGAGTTGCCAGGATTGATGGCCACATCCGTCTGAATGTAAGGCACATAGTTTTCACTGGGCAGGCTTCGTCCCTTGGCGCTGACGATACCCGCCGTCACTGTGGCGTCGAAACCAAATGGCGAACCGATTGCCAGCACCCATGCGCCGATCTTGAGATCCTTGCTGCTGCCGATCTTCACCGCAGGCAGATCTTCTGCATCGATTTTCAGCAGGGCGATGTCGCTGCCTTCATCCGAGCCGATCACCTTCGCTTCATAGGATTTGCGGTTGTTCAGGCGCACGATGACTTCATCTGCGCCATCCACTACATGGTGGTTGGTCAGCACATAGCCGTCTGTGCTGATGATAAAGCCGGATCCCAGGGATTCGCTTTCTTCAGGAGGTATCTGCCCCGGCCTGTCCTCGAAATAGCGCCGGAACAAATCGCTGAAAGGGTTGTTTTCCGGTAGCGGGGGAATATTCTGCGGCCCGTGAAACTGATGAAAATTTTTCTTGCCATGAGAAATCGTACTGATGTTGACCACCGCCGGGGCATTCTCTTCCACCAGCGCGGTAAAATCCGGCAATCCTTGCGCATATGCCCCGCCAAAAGACAGGAAAAAGCACAGCAAGAGCAGTATATTTTGTTTAGATAGTTTTCTCATTTCATTGTATTTTCAGCAATTGTTTTGGATCTACAGAGAAAGGACGCGGGCTTAGGACACGCAAGATTCTCGCTTGATAGCGGTTGTGGGCAGACAGCCGGGCGCCGGTTTTCCGCACCATCAGCAACGCCAGGAAAAAGCCCGCAATGCCCGCGCCAGTACTGACAACCTCGACCATCAGCGGCGTATGTTGCGAAGCCAACCAGGTTCCGGCCATTGCGCCACCGATCATTCCCAGCAGCGGCACGATGTACAGGAGCAACGACGCGGTTTGCAGGGCCGATTCGTCCAGCCCGATGAGCACCCGGTCGCCCGCCTGGGCATGCACCGGGTTGCTTGCCCAAAAAGAGCGCTTGCGCTGCGGAAACAGACTGGCGAGCAAGGAAGTGCCGCAGCCGTTTTTCGCCGCGCAGGAACCACAGCTGGATTTGTTTTCGGCAACGACCTTGGCGGCGTTCCCGCGAACGGACAGGACGACGCCCTGTTCTTCCAGCATCGCTCAATTCTCTCCCGCCACGAACCGGCAAAGAGGGTTTTGGCGAATTTCGAATAACGCCACCATGCCGCAACTCATTCCATGGCTTCCAGACATTCGGGGTACGAGACAACAGTTCACGGCTTGGCCAGGGTATTTTCTGCGCCTGCGTTGCTGTGAACGCTGCTGGCCAATAATTCCAGCGTCTTCTGGGGAACTTCGCCAACGACCGTCAGTTGATAGTCCTTCAATCTACGCCCGAGCACCCGTACCGAACCGAGGTTGGCGAAGCCCTCGAAGACCTTACCATTGTCCAGCGGCTCGAGATAAACGGAAACAGTGGCCAAGCCATCAGAAAATACAAAGTGCTCAAGGCCGGCGCGCGGCGACTTCTGGTAATCAATCAGGGAAAAACCGGACGGCAAGGAAGGAAAGTTCCAGGCGGGAGTCGCCGGCTCGGTCTGTAGCGGCACGCTTTGTACAGCGGGCGCATCGTCGGCGCCAGCAGCGCCCAGTTTCGCCAGCATCAGCGATTTTGCCGCCGCATTGTCTTCTTCATCCGGATGATGCAGGGACAACAGGTCTACATCCGTTATCTTGAGATCGGTAAACATGATCCGGGATTGCAAGGCGCCATCACGATCCATCACCATGAGATCCAGAGGCAAAGCACTCATTTTGTCCAGGGTGAGACGGTAGCCATAACGCAGATTGTCATTGGGCATGAGATTGATGACAACACCCGGGCGTCCGGCGATGCGTGCGATTCCTCCCAGGGAAATACGGTAATTCTCCAGCAGCTTTTCCGGCTGAAGGGATTTCAGGGGAGAAAGCTTGCCTGCCGCGGGCTGTTGGGAAATATGCAGCTTGCCGTTTCTGTTGGTAATGATGGTGATGGACTTGCTGTCTCTGAGCACTTCCCTGGGCACCCCGGTAAGGGAGGAAAGCGACTCTCTGGGGCCATCCTCCCCAATTTGATGGCGCAAATGCATGGCTTCCAGGGAATCCCCGCACTGGCATACGAAATGGCCTTCGTAGTTCATGCTGATTACCGCCAGATTCATTTTTTCCAGCCACTGCACAGCCGCGTTGCTGTTGGCGTCAGATGCCAGGCCTGTGCCACAAAGGCAGAACAGCAACGCCAGAAGTCCACTTCTCATGAGTTTATTTCTGCGGCTTGCCGTAGCTGACGAAAGAGGTATAGGGCATCACTCCCTGCACGCCACCAGGCGCCGCATACTGGCTATGCTGCTCCAGATAGCGATCCAGGCGACTGCGGGTCTCATCCTCGATGGTTTTCCAGTGATTTTCCTTCTGCGCCACCAGCGTGGGAGCGGGTGTTACCTCGCCCACCGGCTGCGCCACCACCTGCAAGCCGCTGCTCGCAGGCGCCTGCATTTGCGTACCGTTGATGAACTGCGGCCCCAGAAGAATCCCCACTGCCGCCACCGAAGCGGCAAGGGCGGCGCCCGCCACCGGCTGCACCCAGCGGGGCAGGCGGGCGCGGCTTTTCACCGGGGCCAGAACCGTCGGTTCCGAGGCAAGGCGCTGACTGACCGCGTTCACCAGATCCATGGAAGAAAGATTGACTTCCTCGCCACGAAGACTGTCACTGATCAACTGGTACCGGGCCAGGGTCTCCTTGAGCGCCTGATCCTTGCTGATCTGATGGCTCACATGCAACATTTCCGGCTCGCTCAATTCATTGTCGATAGCAGCGGACAGCCAGTCTTGTTCTTTGTTGTTTCCGTATTCAGACATGGTGCATTCCCGATTTCAATTCAATAAAGGTCGCAATCTCTTGTCAATCGCATCACGGGCGCGGAAGATACGCGACCGGACGGTACCAATGGGGCAATCCATTGCCTGGGCAATTTCTTCGTAACTAAGCCCTTCCAGCTCCCGCAAGCTGATGGCGACACGCAAGTCATCCGGCAACTCATTCAACGCATCCCGAATAGTACGGGCAATCTCGTCCTGCAACAACAAACGCTCTGGCGTATCGAATTCCTTCAGCCTGGCGCCGGAGTCCATTTGCTCCGCAGTTACCGCTTCCACATCGTCTGCCGGCGGCCGGCGGCCCTTGGCGGCCAGATGGTTTTTTGCGGTATTGATGGCGATACGGTACAACCAGGTGTAAAAGGCGCTGTCGCCGCGAAACTTCGGCAGCGCCCGGTAGGCCTTGATGAAGGCCTCCTGGCTGACGTCGAATACCTCGCTGCTGTCATGGATATAGCGCGAGATAATATTCGCCACCTTTTGCTGGTATTTCAAGACCAGCAGATCAAAAGCCTTTTTATCGCCGTTTTTTACCCGTTCCACCAATTTGAGGTCGGCTTCGGCATTTGAAGTCATGGCTCACTTCCCGAGCCATACATCCATGGCTTTTGCATCTTATGCCAATGTGACATTCTTATTGTTATAAAGTTCTGTTTCATGAATACTTGATTGATCCGGCAACCCGGCAATGGAAAGCTCCGAACCCTGTGGCCAAAACCCAAAAAAATTAACCTCTATTATGTCAAAAAAAACGGATTATGATGTTTTAATTATCGGCAGCGGCGCTGCCGGTCTCAGCCTGGCCCTGCGCCTGCCTGCCAATGCCAGTATCGCCGTGGTTTCCAAACGGGAACTGGTGGAGGGCAACACCCTCTACGCCCAGGGCGGCATCTCTGCCGTACTGGACGAGGCCGACTCCCTCGAATCCCACATCCAGGACACCATACGCGCCGGCGCGGGCCTGTGTGACGAGGAAGTCGTCAAGCTGGTGGTGGAAAACGGCCCGCAGAACATCCGCTGGCTGCTGAACCAGGGCGTTGAATTCACCCAGCAGCCGCCCACGGGATCATCGGGCTATCATCTGACCCGGGAGGGTGGTCACAGCCACCGCCGGGTCGTGCATGCGGCGGACGCCACCGGCAAGATGGTAGAGTTGAGCCTCGAAGGCCAGGCGCGCCAGCGCGCCAATATCACCTTGCTGGAGCATCATATCGCCGTTGACCTGATCTGTACGCCGCGAGGCAACGGCATGCAGGCCAGACGCTGCTATGGCGCTTACTTGCTGAATCTCAAGAACGACCAGGTAACCTCCATCGGCGCCCGCTGTGTGGTGCTGGCCACCGGCGGCTCGAACAAGGTCTATCTCTATACCAGCAACCCGGATGTAGCGACGGGAGACGGCATCGCCATGGGCTGGCGCGCAGGCTGCCGCGTAGCCAATATGGAGTTCATCCAGTTTCACCCCACCTGTCTGTATCATACCGAGGCCAAGTCATTCCTGATAACAGAAGCCGTGCGCGGTGAAGGCGGCGTTCTGGTGCTGCCCAACGGCAAGCGCTTCATGGACGCCTATGACAAGCGCGGGGAACTGGCCCCCCGGGACATCGTGGCCCGCGCCATCGACAACGAGATGAAGCAGCACGGCCTGGACAGCGTTTTTCTGGATATCAGCCACAGGGATGAAAACTTCATCCGCAGCCACTTCCCCACCATTTACAACAAATGTCTGCAGCTGGGAATCGACATCACCCGCGAACCCATTCCCGTCGTACCCGCCGCCCACTACGCCTGCGGCGGCATCTGGACGGACAAAACGGCCCGCACGGACATTCAGGGCTTGTATGCGGTCGGTGAAACAGCCTATACCGGACTGCACGGCGCCAACCGCATGGCCAGCAACTCCCTGCTGGAATGCCTGGTATTCAGCGAGATCGCCGCCACAGACATCACCCGGCAGTTACAAAAAAAGGAAGCGCCCCGCCCTCCCCTGCTGCACTGGGATGAAAGCCGGGTCACTGATTCAGACGAGGCCGTGGTGGTGGCGCACAACTGGGATGAGCTGCGGCGCTTCATGTGGGATTATGTAGGCATCGTCCGCCGCAACAAACGTCTGGCCAGGGCCCGGCGGCGCATCAACCTGCTACAGCACGAAATCTGCGAATACTACAGTAACTTTCGCGTAACCAATGATCTGCTGGAGCTGCGCAATCTCGCCGATGTGGCGGAACTGATCATCCTCTCGGCCATGCGCCGCCGGGAAAGCCGCGGCCTGCATTTCAACCGGGACTACCCCTGGCAGGACGAAAACCAGCGTCAACCCACCATCCTGATTCCCGACAACTACGTTTCCAGCAAGCGTTGACCCATGATTGCAATCACTGTTGCCGACTATCAAAATCCCGCCCATCAACAAGCCATCCTGCATCTGCTGGACGCCTACGCCCTGGATCCCATGGGCGGCGGGCAGCCGCTGAGCAACGCTGCCAGACAGCGGCTGATCCCGGCCCTGATCAACCAGCCCGGCGCCCTGAGCGTTCTTGCATTCGATAAAGATGCGCCCGTGGGACTGGTCAATTGCTTTCAGGCCCTGTCTACCTTCCAGGCCAAACCATTGCTCAATATTCATGATGTCGTTGTCCTGCCAACGCACCGCGGGCAAGGCATCAGCACCATGTTGCTGAAAAAGGTGGAGGAGATCGCCCGCCAGCGCGGCTGCTGCAAGATCACGCTCGAGGTGCTGGAAGGAAACCGGATCGCCAGGAAAGCCTACAGGAAACTCGGCTTCTGCGGCTACGAGCTGGATCCCGCCCTGGGCCAGGCGCTGTTCTGGGAGAAGAAACTCAGGTACTGATCTTCAGCCGGCCATTCTCCGACATGGCCACGGCAATGGCCCGGGTCTGGGGAAAATTGGCCAGAATGATCATGCTGATCACCGTGATCGGCACACTCAGAAACATGCCCGTCACGCCCCACATCTGACCCCAGAACGACAGCGCCAGGATCACCACCAAGGGACTGAGATTGAGCGACGAGCCCATCAGGCGCGGTTCGAGGACGTTTCCGATCAGCACTTGCAGCGTCCCCAGGGAAACCAGCAGGGTGACAAAAGGCCCGAAAGTGTCGAATTGCACCAGGGACAGCGCAGTCGGCAACAGCACGGCAATGAGGGAGCCGATGGTGGGGATGTAGTTCAGCATGAAGATCAGCAAGGCCCAGAACGGCGCATAGTCCACGCCCACCCACAGCAAGACCGCATAGCTGAGAATTCCGGTCAGGGCGCTTACCATGGTCTTGATATAGACATACTGGCGAATCTGGATCTGGATTGCATCCAGCATCCGGGTGACTTTCCTGCGCCTGTCGGCATCCGGGAACATGATGCGCAGCTTGATGCCAAAATAGCGCTCTTCCAGCAACAGGAAGACCACATAGATGGCAACCAGGCCAGCATTGCCGGCCAGCCCCATAATCGCCGCGGCAAAATCACTGACCATTTTTCCCATGTCCAGGCCACCGGCCCAATGCGCGATGGCGGGCGCCACTTCCACGCCAGTCAGGGCCGCCAGGCGTTCGAGGATCTTGCTCACGTTGTCCTGGTACTGTGGCGCGGCCACTTTCACCTGCTCCACCGTGCCGCCGATCATCTGCGCCACGCCACTGAGCAGCAATATGACCACAACCAGGGCGAGAAATACGCTTATATGCTGGAACGGCCGGAGGCCGAAAATCGAAAGACCGCGAATTTTCAGGGCAATGGCGTCGATGATGTACCAGATGATCAGGGCGATGGCAAAAGGCACCAGCAGCGATTTGCCAACGACCAGGAAAGCGATTACCGCGGCGATGGTGACAATGGTTGCAGTCAGTCTTTGCGGCATGTTTCAGCTTCTCCTTGAAGCAACGATCATGGCCAGATCCGATAGCTCCGTGGGCGCGGAAAAGATCTTTCCGTCTTCCCGGTAATAGCGCACTTGCAAGCCTTGAAACAAATGCAGCAATTCATTCGGCGCCAGACGCCATTCTTCTGTCGACGGCCCCCTGTTCAGATATACATCCCTGACGAAGGTCTGGTAAAAAATCATGCCCCCGGGCCGCAACGCCCGCATCAGCCGCGGAACCAGCCGCCGCTCGAGAAAGCAGGACACCAGAACCAGGTCGAAACTGTCAGGCTGCGGGGGATGGACCAGCACATCCCTGACCTGGGTCTGTATCTCCAGTTCATTCTTCCGCGCCTCTTCGTCCAGGCGCTCGATGGCGACGGCGGAGAAATCCCAGGCATGGGTCTCCAGGCCTGAACGCGCCAGGAACATGGCGTTGGCGCCTCGCCCGCAGGCAAGATCCAGCGCTTTTCCCCCTTCCGGCAGCAGATGCCGGTTCCTCAGCAACACCTGGGCGACCCTGCCCGAATCCGCCGCTTCGTGATGCCGCCGATTCCATTTTTCAGCATGGCCTTGGCCGTTCAAAGGCTGTCCAGTCCCCTGGCGAGATCCGCCTTGATATCGGCAATGTCTTCCAGGCCGACGGAAATCCGGATCAAGCCATCGCTGACACCGGATTCGGCCCGCTCCTGCGGCGTCAGACGGCCATGGGTGGTACTGGCCGGATGGGTAATCGTGCTCTTGGTGTCGCCGAGATTAGCGGTAATGGACAACAGCCGGGTGGCGTCGATCACCTTCCATGCCGCCGCCTGACCGCCTTCAACCTCAAAGGAAAGAACGCCACCGGGCAATTTCATCTGCCTGTCCGCCAGGGCTTTTTGCGGATGACTGTCAAGCCCGGGGTAATGCACATGGGTCACCTTGGGCTGCTCCTGCAACCATCGGGCAAGCGCTGTTGCATTGGCGGAATGCGCCTTCATGCGCAAGTCCAGGGTTTCCAGGCCATGCAGAAACACCCAGGCGTTGAAAGGACTCATACTGGGCCCGGCAGTGCGCAGTACGCCATAGACCTCTTCGCCCACCTTGTTCCCGTCCCCGACAACAGCACCGCCCATGCAGCGCCCCTGGCCATCCAGGTACTTGGTGGCGGAATGGATAACAATATCCGCACCGAAGTCCAGGGGGCGCTGCAGCGCCGGGGTGCAAAAACAGTTGTCCACCACCAGCAGGCAATCATGCTCGTGGGCCAGATCAGCCAATGCCTGTATGTCGCCCAACTCTCCCAACGGGTTGGAAGGCGTTTCCACGAACAACATCCTGGTGTTGGGCCGGATGGCGGCGCGCCAGGCTTCCACATCCCCCAGGGACACATAGCTGGTTTGGATCCCGAAGCGCCCCAGGTATTTGTTGAACAGGATCACCGTGCTGCCGAAGATGCTGCGGGAACTCAGCAGGTGGTCCCCCTGCTGCAACAGTCCCATGCAAGTGCTCATGATGGCGGCCATGCCTGTTGCCGTAGCCACGCATGTCTCGCCGCCTTCCATGGCCGCCAATCGTTCCTCGAAATTCCTTACCGTGGGATTGGTAAAGCGCGAGTAGATATTTCCGGCTTCATCACCGGAAAAACGGGCGGCCGCCTGGGCCGCGCTTTGATACACATAACTGGAGGTAGTGAAAATGGGTGGAGCATGTTCCCCTTCGGCAGTCCGGTGGTGGCCCGCGCGAACCGCCTTTGTCGCCATTTTCCAGTCAGAATAATCGTCCATTTCAGGCTCCATTATGCAAATCGATCACGTCCGCCTTGGTATTCCGCGAGGCTTTGGCGTGGTCGTTGCGGTCATGCTCCAGCAGTTGCAGATAGTCGCTGGTCACGTCGCCGGTCACGTATTCGCCATTGAACACCGAAGCATCAAAGCGATCCACCTTGACCATGCCTTTTTTCCGCACCGCATCAATCAGGTCTTGCAGATCCTGATAGATCAATTTGTCCGCACCGATGATCCGGCAGATTTCTTCCGTGCTGCGGTTGTGCGCTACCAGCTCCGAAGCCGCAGGCATGTCGATGCCATAGACATTGGGAAAACGCACCGGAGGCGCCGCCGAGGCCAGATACACCTTGTTGGCCCCCGCATCCCTGGCCATTTGCACAATTTGCTTGGACGTTGTGCCGCGCACGATGGAGTCATCCACCAACAGCACGTTCTTGCCCTTGAATTCCACATCGATGGGATTGAGCTTGCGGCGCACGGATTTCTTCCGCGCGGTCTGCCCCGGCATGATGAAGGTGCGGCCGATGTAGCGGTTCTTGATGAACCCTTCCGTATAGGGCAACTTGAGTTTGTTCGCCAGGCTCAAGGCGGCGGTGCGGCTGGTATCCGGTATGGGGATCACCACATCGATATCATGATCCGGCCATTCGTTCTTGATCTTCTTCGCCAGCTTGACCCCCATGCGCAGCCGCGCCTTGTGCACGAAAATATCGTCGATGATGGAATCGGGCCTGGCGAAGTACACGAACTCGAAAATACAGGGCGAACGCACGGTCTCTTCCGCACATTGCCTGGCATGGAGTTCGCCCGTGCGGGTGATGATGATCGCTTCGCCAGGCGCCACATCCCGCACCAGCTTGAACCCCAGGGTATCCAGGGCAACGCTTTCGGAAGCGACCATGAATTCCTTGCCGTTGGGCGTATCGCGCTCGCCAAACACCACGGGGCGAATGCCATGGGGATCCCGAAAGGCGATGACGCCATAGCCGGGAATCATCGCCACGGCGGCATAGCCGCCGCGGCAACGCTTGTGTACGGTTTCCACCGCCCGGAAAATGTCTTCCTTGTCCAGGGTCAGGTGCGGCGGATAGCTGCTGAGGCCATGAGCGAAAATGTTCAGCAAAATCTCCGAATCGGATTCCGTGTTGATATGGCGCAGGTCTTCACGAAACAGATCCTGCTTCAACTCATCCGCATTGGTCAGATTGCCGTTGTGGGCCAGGACGATGCCATACGGAGAGTTTACATAGAAGGGTTGCGCTTCCGCCGAAGAAGAACAACCCGCTGTGGGATAGCGCACATGCCCCACACCCATGTTTCCCCGCAAACGGATCATATGCTCGGTTTTGAACACGTCACTGGCAAGGCCGTTGTTCTTGCGCAAATGCAGCTTCCCGTTCTCGCAGGTGACAATGCCAGCAGCGTCCTGACCGCGATGCTGCAACACCAGCAACGCATCATACAGGGATTGATTGACGGGCTCTGTGCCAACGATACCTACAATTCCACACATGTCAGAGTTTCCCGAAATGCATCATCAACAAATGGTTCATATTAATTCCTGCCCTGCAAACTGTACAAGCGGTTACTGGCCTGGCTGCGGCGCCGGGACGATGGTTTCCGGCAACGGCAATTCCGGCAGGCCGGGGGTCAAGAACTGAAACTTGTCCGCCACCTCTGGCGGCAGCAGCTCCTTCAGCCACAGCGCCAGTTCCTGAAAATAGGGAATCAGCACCGATTGCTGCCACCAGGGATCCTGGGGCAATGGAGTCAATCCGGCCAGCAACACCAGAATCGCCATCAGCACCACGCCCCTGGCAAGACCGAAAATCATGCCGATGAAACGGTCGCTGCCGCTCAAGCCGGTACTGTTGATAAGACGGATCACCAGGTAGTTCAACAATCCCCCCGCCATCAGGGACAGAATCAGGAGAATGACAAAGGCCACCCCCAGCCGCACCGATGGCGTAGCGATAAAAGGCTCCAGGCGCAGGGAGAAATCACGAAAGAAGGTCCAGCTGATCCAGAACGCCAGCACCCACACGGCCAGGGAAAAAGCTTCCCGCATGAAACCGCGAATGAGGCTGATCAGGGCCGATATCAGAATGATGCCCAGTATGGCAAAATCCACCCAGATGAGCTGCGTATCCGCCATGCTCAAGGATACCGGACGACCTGGCCCTTGACGCCAGAAATCTTGTTGATGCGCGGAAGCAGTCGTTGCGCGCGCTGCTTGTCGAGCTCCGGACCTACCCGCACCCGGTAATACTTCTTCCCGGCCACGGTGACTGCCGCGGGATCCATGGTATCCAGCCCGGCCTTGCGCAGCTTTTTCACCAGCCTTTCCGCGCTGGCCCGGGAGGAAAGGCTGGCGACCTGCACCACCCAGGCGGAAGGCGATGACGAGGGCTTGGGCGCAGCGGGCTTTTTCTCGGCTTTCTGCTCGGCTTTCTGCTCGGCTTTTGCCTCAGGCTTTTTCTCGGCGACCACGGGAGGCTCGGACTTTGCCGTGACAACCGGCGCGACAGGCGTCGGGGGAGCAGCGGCAACAGGGGATTCCGGCATATGGCTCACGGGCGGAGTTTCCACGGTAGGAGGTTCTGTTTTCGGGGGAATATCCTGCAGCAGAACAGGATCAAAACCGCGCACCGGCTCATCAGGGATGGAAGCCATTTTCCCGGGATGCTCGGCAACCGGCTTGTGACTAAGCAACATGGGCAAAAAAATGATTGCCAGAGCGATCAGCACCGACGCGCCAATCAGGCGGCGCTTTAACTGTTCATCCACGGTTTGGATCCAGATCCGGGAACGTAAAAAACATATTATAACCCGTGCGGATTTCCGTGCGAGGATGTTTTTCCGCCCGGAACGGCGACGCCTCGCTTCAGCCTGTATTGATTACAGGGCTTTTCAACGCGCCGGCAACGGTGTGAAATGAGCCGAAAATCACTACCCGGTCTCCCGGCTCCACTTCGCCAGCCACCGCCTGCATGGCCTTTTCAACGCGCTCATGCGCCTCCATGGGAAAAGATTGCGGCATCGCCGCGGCCTTGCCGGCAAGGGCTTTCGCCTTCAGCCCCCGGCTGTCTTCAAGGGTGGCGAAATGCCATTTTTGCACCTGCTCCTGCAGTAACGCAAGGACGGCGGCTACATCCTTGTCGCCAAGCATGCCCAACACAGCCAGCGTGCGCCCAGGCACAGGGTTTTCCTGCAACCGACGCTGCAATGCGGCCACGGCATGAGGGTTATGCGCCACATCCAGCACCCACTGTACCCCATCCTTTTCCAGCACTTGCTGTCTGCCGGGCAGGTTGACCCTTTCCAGTCCTTGACGGATGGCGGTCTGACTCACAATTACAGCAGGAGACAACAGCTCGAAAGCCATGAGCACGGCGGCGGCATTGTCCAGCTGATGTCTGCCGGGCAGCGCGGGAAACGGCAGATCCTGCAATGACCGCGAAGGGCTGCGCCAGTTCCAGTGATTTGCGCACACGTCAAGATCAAAGTCCCGTCCGCGGACATGGAGTTTGGCTTGCCGTTTTTTTGCCTCCCTGGCAATGCTTTCCGGCATGTCCCTGCCGGAAAACACGGCGGCTTTTCCCGGACGGAAGATCCCTGCTTTCTCCCTGCCGATGCTTTCCCTGTCGTTGCCCAGCCATTCCTGGTGATCCAGGGCGATGCTGGTAACCATGGCCAGATCCGCATCGATGATGTTCACCGCATCCAGACGGCCTCCCAAACCAACCTCCAGGAGCACCACATCCGGCGTTTCCCGGGAAAAGATATGCAGGGCGGCCAGGGTGCCATATTCGAAATAGGTGAGGGGAATCTCTGCCCTGGCTTCGTCGATCACCTGGAAAGCCTCCACGATCTTCGCATCGGAAACAGGGATGCCGTCGAGACGGATGCGCTCGTTGTAACACAGCAAATGGGGGGAGGTATAACTGCCGGTGCTGTAGCCCGCCTGTCCCAACAGGGCTTCGAACAGGGCGACGGTGGAGCCTTTGCCATTGGTGCCGGCGATGCTGATCACCGTGCTCGGGGCAAGATCCGGAGGGCTGAGTTTTTGCCAGACCTGCTGCACCCGCGCCAGCCCCAGATCAATGGTTTTCGGGTTGAGAGCTTCCTGCCAGTTCAGCCAGTCATCCAGCCGGGTAAATCTCACGCCAGCTTCCTCGGCGGCTGATCAGGGACAGGAACAAGCCGTGGCGTGATTCAGGATACCCAATACATTGTGCAGCCGCTCGCGCATCTGCTCCCGCGGCACGATCATATCGATGGCGCCATGCTCGAGAAGAAATTCACTGCGCTGAAAACCCTCCGGCAGTTTTTCCCGCACCGTCTGTTCGATGACTCTCGGCCCGGCAAAACCGATGAGGGCGCCAGGTTCGGCCACGTTTACATCGCCAAGCATGGCCAGGCTGGCGGACACGCCGCCCATGGTCGGGTCCGTCATGACGGAGATAAAGGGAACACCTTTGTCCGCCATGCGCTTGAGCACCGCAGAGGTTTTGGCCATTTGAAACAGGGAGAACAGGGATTCCTGCATGCGCGCGCCGCCACTGGCGGAAAAACACACATAGGGAATGCGCTTCTCCAGCGCAATATTGGCGCCCCGCACAAAGCGTTCCCCCACCACGGAACCCATGGAGCCACCCATGAAACGGAACTCGAATGCGGCCGCCACCAGATCCATGCCCTTGAGTTTGCCGCGCATGACGATCAGCGCGTCTTTCTCTTCCGTGGCCTTTTGCGCAGCCGCAAGGCGATCCTTGTATTTCTTGCTGTCCTTGAATTTCAACGGATCTTCCGCCTGAAGATCGGCGGCAATCTCTACTCTTGGCTCCTTGTCCAGAAACAACTCCAGACGGCGGCGGGCGCCAATGCGGTTGTGATACCCGCACTTGGGGCAAACATCCATGTTTCTTTCCATTTCCGCGCGATACAATATGGCGCCGCAACCGGGGCATTTGTTCCACAAACCTTCAGGCACCGCCTTTTTGGCGCTGCCTTCGGTGCGGATAACACTGGGGAGTAGTTTGTCAAACCAGCTCATGGATTTACCTCAGTGGCTCAGAAATAACGCTCAGTTGGCATCCATGGCCGCGCGCATTTCATGAAGCAGTTGCTTAAGTTCTGCGCCTATCTTATCAGGTTTGCTGAGATTTGCCTCTATTCTGGAGACCAGGGCGCTGCCCACCACCACCGCATCGGCGATTTTCGCCATGGCGGCGGCCATGGGGGCGTCCTTGATGCCAAAACCCACGCCCAGGGGCATATCGGTGACTTCCCGGATCTCCCCCAGCTTTGCCGCCACCTCCTCCAGCACCAGGTTGGCCGAGCCGGTCACGCCTTTCAGGGAGACATAGTAAACAAACCCGCTGGCGGCGTCGGCGATCATTTCCAGGCGCCGCCGATGGCTGGTGGGTGCAGCCAGAAAAACCGCATCCAGGGCTTCTGCGCGCAACGCCTGCACCAAGTCGTGGCTTTCCTCGGGGGGCATGTCCACTGTCAGTACGCCATCCACGCCGGCCTGCGCCGCGCTGCGGGCAAAGGCTTCATAACCCATGACCTCGACAGGATTGAGATAGCCCATGAGAATCACCGGCGTGCGGTCGTTGGCGCGGCGGAAGTTTCTCACCATATCGAACACATCATGCAGAGATACATGATGCGCCAGGGCGCGCTCACTGGCGCGCTGGATCACCGGGCCGTCCGCCATGGGATCAGAGAACGGTACGCCAAGTTCGATGATATCCGCCCCGGCTTCCACCAGGTCATGCATGAATCCGACGGTAAGATCCGGGTGCGGATCTCCTGCTGTAACAAACGGCAGCAAGGCGGTGCGGCCATGGCTCTTCAGATCGGAAAAACAGGCGCTGATACGGCTCATATCTGAATGCCCTCGATAGCAGCCACCGTATGCATATCCTTGTCTCCGCGCCCGGAAAGGTTGACCAGCACTTTCTGCTCCGGGCGCATGTCGGCAGCCAGTTTCAAGGCATAGGCCACGGCATGGCTGGATTCCAAGGCGGGGATGATGCCCTCGGTGCGGGTGAGCAGATGGAAGGCGGCCAGGGCTTCCCCATCGTCGATGGCCACATAGTTGGCGCGGCCCATGTCCTTCAACCAGGCGTGCTCCGGACCCACCCCGGGGTAGTCCAGCCCGGCGGAAATGGAATGGGTTTCGATGATCTGGCCGTCCTTGTCTTCCATGAGGTAGGTGCGGTTGCCGTGCAGCACGCCGGGCTCGCCGGCGCACAGGGGAGCGGCATGATGACCGCTATCCAAACCTTCGCCCGCCGCTTCCACGCCGTAGATGGCTACATCCTCGTCATCGAGAAAAGGATAGAACAGCCCAATGGCATTGGAACCGCCCCCCACGCAGGCCACCAGGGCATCCGGCAGGCCGCCGCTCATGTCCTGGATCTGCTGGCGCGCCTCACGGCCGATGATGGCCTGGAAGTCACGCACCATGGCCGGATAGGGGTGGGGCCCCGCCACGGTGCCGATGATATAGAAGGTGTCGTCAACAGTGGCCACCCAGTCGCGCATGGCTTCATTCAGCGCGTCCTTGAGGGTCTTCGAGCCGGAAGAAACGGAGCGCACTTCGGCGCCCAGCAGGCGCATGCGGTAGACGTTGGCCTCTTGCCGGGCCACGTCCACTTCGCCCATGTAGACCACGCACTCCAGGCCCAGACGGGCGGCAACCGTAGCCGTGGCCACGCCATGCTGCCCTGCCCCGGTCTCGGCAATGATGCGGCGCTTGCCCATGCGCTTGGCCAGCAGCGCCTGGCCAATGGTGTTGTTGACCTTGTGAGCGCCGGTGTGGTTCAGGTCCTCGCGCTTGAGATAGATCTGCGCGCCGCCGTTCTCCCGGCTCAGGCGTTCGGCATGATAAATGGGGGATGGGCGGCCCACATAGTGTTGCAGGTCGGCGTCCAGTTCCGCAAGAAAATCCGGATCAACCAGATATTTCTCATAGGCCCGGCGCAGTTCCTGCAATGCCTCCATGAGGGTTTCCGCCACGAATATGCCGCCATAAGGGCCGAAATGCCCCCGTTCATCGGGCATATTCATGAATGATTCATTTTTCTCCAAGTTCCACACCTCGCATGAATTGCTCTATCTTTTCCTGATCTTTGACTCCCTTCGAAATTTCCACGCCCCCGCTGACATCCACGGCATAGGGGCGCACGCTGCGCACTGCCGAGGAGACATTTCCTGCGTCCAGGCCGCCAGCCAGTATGATGCGACCGGCCAACTCAACCGGGATGCGTTTCCAGTCAAAGCCCTCGCCAGTGCCGCCGGGAACTCCGGGCTTGTAGGCATCCAGCAGCAGCGCCGCGGCACCCTGGTAATCCCGGCTCATCCGCATCAGATCCACATCGTCTTTCATGCGTATGGCCTTGATCCAGGGGCGTCCGTGTTGGGCGCAATATGCCGGGGTTTCCTTGCCGTGAAACTGGATCCGGTCGATCCGTACTTTCCGCACCACTTCGGCAATACGCTCCCTGTCCGCATCCACGAACAAGGCGACAGTGGTTACAAACGGGGGAAGTTCCGCCACGATGCGCCCGGCCTGCGCCACGTCGATATGCCTTGGACTGGGCGGGTAAAACACAAAGCCCAGGGCGTCGGCACCGGCATTTACAGCCGCCATGGCATCTTCCAAACGGGTGATGCCGCAGATTTTGACTCGGGTTCGCATAGGGCGGGATTATACCATCAGCAAGCCGGCATCCCGGGCAATTACCGGAATTTCATATTGCGCATCATAGTCCACCCGATGGAAATACAGGCCGTCCGCCGCGGCCGTCATGCCCCCCAGCCTCCTGTCTCTGTGCATCAGCACTTCTCCGGCCCAATCCGGATCACGCTCTCCCGAGCCGATGGCGATGAGCACACCGGCAATGTTTCTTACCATATGGTGCAAAAAACCATCTGCATGAACCTCCATGATCACGAAATCACCATGGCGGCTTACTGTTAGCGAATGCAGATTTCTCACCGGACTCTTCGCCTGGCAATGTACGGTGCGGTAGCTGGTGAAGTCGTGCCTGCCCCGCAGCGCCTGCCCCGCCTGGTGCATGAGGCCGGCATCCAGGGGACGGTGAATCCAGGTCACCCGGCGGGAAAGAATGGCGGGGCGGCTCATGCGGTTCAGGATGAAATAACGGTAGGTTCGCCCCCGGGCGGAAAAACGCGCATGAAATTCCCGGGGCACCTCTTTGGCCCAGAGTACGCTGATATCTGCGGGCAGCTTGATATTTGCGCCCATGATCCAGCCATGGGAAGGACGGCGGGCATGGGTGTCGAAATGAACCACCTGGGCGTCAGCATGCACACCCGTATCCGTACGCCCCGCAGCATAGATCTGCACCTCATGATCCGCCACGGAGGAAAGCGCCTGCTCCACTGCCAGTTGTACGGTGCGCACGCCGCTCTTTTGGGTCTGCCAGCCATGGAACTGGCTGCCGTTGTACTCTAGCCCCAATGCGATCCTCATTCTTCCTCCAAAAAGACAAGGGCGCCGAAGCGCCCTTTGGAAGCATTCAACATGGAAAAATCAGTCGTTGAGCTGCTCCAGCAACTGCAAGGCCAGCTCTTTTTGCTCTGGCGTACCGTCTTCCTCCACTTCCTGAAGAATACCGCGAGCGCCATCGGCATCGCCAATTTCAATAAAGGCCTTGGCGAGCTCCAGTTTGGTCTCCACCTCATCGCCAATAACCGAATCCTCGCCGGCGGATACTTCCAGATCGTCTTCCAGTCCGGAAATCTGGCTGTCCGGGGTGATCTCTTCATTCAGATTGGAGAAACGCTCGTCTTCCAGGTCAAGCGGCTCATCCAGAATCTGCGAGTCCGCCATCACCCCTTCCAGATCACCGGAAAGATCGGCCAGCGCCTCATCCAGGTTCGTGGTACCCACATCCAGATCGCTCAATTCGCTAATATCGAGCATTTCGGTATGCAGTTCGGTTTCCGACAACGCCTGATCGTCCGCGCTTGCCAGCTGATCCGTGCCAATGCTGTCATCCGATTTATCGGCAGCGCCTTCTTCTTCGGTTTGCAGGCTGGAAAAATCCAGATCCAGCTCACTGAAACCTTCCACTGATTCACTATCCACGCTCAAGGCGGAGTCCACTTCCTCGGCCAGGGTGCTCAAGTCCAGGGACAGCTCGCTGTCATCCCCTACATAGTCACTCGTTTCCGTTGCAGCAGCGGTGGTAGCCGCAACAGCGGCAGAGACACCGGCGATGAACAAGGGGTTTGCCTTGTCCAGATCCCTGCCCATGGTCTGGATATGCTCCCAGGCCTTGGGGTCTTCCTCGTGCTGGCCGCTCTGCACCATTTCTTCCGCAAGAGATGCAAAAGCATCCTTCTTTTGCGTGGCGTAATAGACTTCCAGCATCTTGTACTTCACTGCCGCCGAGTCATTCCCCGCCGCCATCGCTTCACGCAGGATTTCCTCTGCCTGCTGGTAGCGGCCATAGGCGATGTATACATCTGCTTCCGAGACAGGATCCACCTCTGCGGTGTCTTCCTGCAACCCCTTGAATTCCTCTGTGGAGTATTCACTGAGGAAGGAAGTATCGCCAACGGATCCCGCCGCCATATGGTCCGCCACGGTATCGGCCAGGCTGGATTCTTCTTCCAGGAGAATGCTTTCCTGATCGACGGACGGCTCTCTGGTTTGCGAGGCGGGCATTGCGGCGCTGGCGGCTTCCTTCTTTCTCCTGCCAAAAATCAGTGCCAGCAACCCCAGGAAAAACGCGCCGCCAGCCGCCGCAGCCAACTGCCAGTTTTCCTGCACCCAGGTCAATGCCGTATCCACCAGAGAGGTCTTCGCCGGCGTCTCTGGCGCTTTTTCAGCCACGGCCGCCTGCGGCGCTTCCTCGACCATCACCGGTTCAGCATCTGCAACGACTTCCTCTTCTACGACAGCGATTTCCTCGGCCGGCTCTTCTGCCTGCTGCTCCTGCAAGGCGGTATCAAGCTGCTCTTCTTCCACCGCTTCTATTTCAGCAACTTCTTCAGCAACTTCCTCGATTATTTCTTCAGGCTGCTGGCCGGCTTCCTCTTCCACTGCCGCATCTTCGCTTCCAGTATCCGTTATATCTGCCGCCTGGCCCATGCCTTCCTGCAAACGCGCCAGCTCCTCGTCTTTCAATTTGAGCAAGCGCTGTGTATCTTCGAGCTGCTGTTGCAAGTCATCCATTTGATTGCGCAACTGCGCAGACTCCAACCGGGCGGTTTCCGCTTCTTCCTCGAGCAGCAACAATTTCTGCTTGAGGTCGATGCTGCCTTCTTCCGTTTCCAGGTCGGAAATTGCTTGCTCGGCATCCGCCGTCGCCAGTTCTTCCGCCGGAGCTCCGGCAATTTTCAGTTGAACCTCTTCCTCTTCGACATCGCTGGTTGCTGGCGTTGCAGATGCTTCTTCCGCCTGCTCCGTATCCGGACGCGGTGTTTCCGCCAGGCCGGCGTTGCTCATCCAGGCTTCCGTCTGTTGCTGAAATTCGGAAACGGCCTGTTTTCGACCAATGCCGGTAATTTCTTCCGTCGATGGAACCTGCAGCACCCGGCCTTTCTTCAAGAGATTGATGTTGTTGTGCAGGAACGCATCAGGATTGGCCTTGTACAGCGCCATCATCATTTGATGGATGGAGACCCCATCCGTTCTGAGGCTGTCTGCAATTTCCCAGAGCGTCTCGTTCGACTGGATTGGCCCATATTCCCCCTCGGCCTGCGCTCGCTGCACCCTGGCGGATGCGGCGGCTGGCGCGGCGGAAACATCAGCCGGTTTTTTCCCCGCCGGGGCAACCTTGGGAGCACTCCTTTTGGTTAGGGTGGGCGGATCCAGGAGGGCAGTGTATTCCCGCACCAGCTGCCCGTTTGGCCAATCGAGCTTGACAAAGAAGTCCAGAAAAGGCTCCCGTATGGGGGCTTCACTGGTGACGCGAATAATGGCCTTGCCATTTTTCAGACGCATGGGAGTGAATTTCAGCCGCGTAAGAAAAAGACTGCGCTCCAGCCCAACACGGGCAAAAACCTCTGCCGGGGCCAGACTGACTCTGAGCGTGTCCAGGGAGCCTTTTTCCACCGAGATCAGCTCGATGTCCGCCTTGAATTTTTCGTTCAGCGCGGAATAGGTTTTCATGCCCCCCATACCCAACGCATAAACAGACATGGGCAGACTGCCCACCGCGAGTGAAACTGCTAATGCCAGTTTGCGGACCATATTCCCTCCCTTTAGAGATTGCCGCCATGTATTCGAGGATGCTCCAGAATAACCATCCTGAAACAACCAAGTCCTGTTGCCTGGTTACGAATTCCGGTTGCCGTCTGATGCGAGAACACCCGAATTGAGCACCTGTGCACTTGCCGGGCCATTTTCAGATAGCAACGCTGCCCGGCAATCCCCCCAAGCAATGAATCTCAGGGTAAATGTAACAATTTACGGCTAACTATAGCGTACGCCGGAATTTTTACCAAACAAAACAACTGCGGAACACCAACGGATCATGCACAATTTGCGGCAATTCACGCTTCACTGCCGCAGAAGGATCATCAGCATGCGTCTCAGGGGTTCGGCTGCGCCCCACAGAAGCTGATCGCCCACGGTGAAGGCGGACAGATATTCACCGCCCATATTCATCTTGCGCAGGCGCCCCACAGGAACTTCCAGGGTGCCCGTGACCTTTGCCGGCGTCAGTTCCCGGGCAGTGATGTCACGCTCATTGGGAACCACTCTGGACCAGGGATTGGCCTCATCCAGCATGGCTTCGATCTCGTCCAGGGGCAGGTCTTTCTTGAGCTTGATGGTCAGCGCCTGGGAGTGGCTGCGCATGGCGCCGATGCGTACGCACAGGCCGTCGATAGGCACGGCATTGTCGGAACGGCCCAGGATCTTGTTGGTTTCCACCTGTCCCTTCCACTCCTCCTTGCTCTGGCCGTTGTCCAGCTTCACGTCGATCCAGGGAATCAGGCTGCCCGCCAGGGGCACGCCGAACTGCTCCGTGGGGAAGGCACCACTGCGCATGGTTTCCGTGACCTTGCGGTCGATGTCCAGGATGGCGGATGCGGGGTCGGTCAGCAGGTCGGCCACGGCATCTTCCAGGGCGCCCATCTGGGACAGGAGTTCGCGCATGTTGCGCGCCCCGGCGCCGGAGGCGGCCTGGTAGGTCATGGCGCTCATCCATTCCACCAGGTCGTTCTGGAACAGGCCGCCCAGGCCCATGAGCATGAGGCTGACGGTGCAGTTGCCGCCAATGAAATCCTTCACGCCATTGGCGATGGCGTCCTGGATGACGTTCATGTTCACCGGATCCAGGACGATGACCGTGTGATCGGCCATGCGCAGGGTGGAGGCCGCGTCGATCCAGTAGCCGTCCCAGCCGCTGGCGCGCAGGCCGGCGAACACCTGCTTGGTGTAATCGCCCCCCTGGCAGGTGACGATGACCTCCATCTTCTTCAGTTCCTCGATGTCCGTGGCATCCTTCAGCAGGGGAATGTCCTTGCCGATGTCCGGCCCCTGCTGCCCGGCCTGGGAGGTGGTGAAGAACACCGGCTCCCCGATGGCATCGAAATCGTTTTCCTCGCGCATGCGCTGCATGAGGACGGAACCCACCATGCCGCGCCAGCCTACGAAACCTACTCTTTTCATGTTCATGCTCTCGATTTGTTTGCGGGTCGCGGCCATGGGCCGCTCCTACAGTTATGTGTCTCCTAACAGGATGTTGAAAAAAGCATGTTTTTCAACATCCTGCCAATTCCGTAGGAGCGCCCCATGGGCGCGACCACCGGTATATGTCAACTACGGCCTTACAAGGCAGAGACCACGGCGTCGCCCATTTCCTCGGTGCTCACTTCCTTCATGCCCTCGGCCATGATGTCCGGGGTGCGCAGGCCATCATCCAGCACCCGGTTCACCGCCGCCTCGATGCGATCCGCCATGCCCGCCTCATCCAGGCTGTAACGCAGCATCATGGCCACGGACAGGATGGTGGCCAGGGGATTGGCCCTGTTCTGGCCGGCGATGTCCGGGGCGGAGCCGTGGATGGGCTCGTACATGCCCTTGCCATTCTCATCCAGGGAGGCGGAAGGCAGCATGCCGATGGAGCCTGTGAGCATGGCGGCGCAGTCGGACAGGATGTCGCCGAACATGTTGGTGGTGACCATGACATCGAACTGTTTGGGCGCCCGCACCAGCTGCATGGCGGCGTTGTCCACGTACATGTGGCTCAGTTCCACGTCGCTGTAGTCCTTTTCCATGACCCGGGTGGCCACCTCCCGCCACAGCTCGGTGCATTCCAGCACGTTGGCCTTGTCCACGGAGCACACCCGGCTGTCCCGCTTGCGGGCGATGTCGCCGGCCACGCGCACGATGCGCTCGATTTCGCTTTCCCGGTACACCAGGGTGTTGAAGCCTTCCTTCTCGCCGTTGTCCAGCTCGCGCACGCCCCGGGGCTGGCCGAAATAGATGCCGCCGGTGAGCTCGCGCACGATCATGATGTCCAGGCCGGACACCACTTCCGCCTTCAGGGTGGAAGCCTCCGCCAGCTGGGGGTAGAGAATGGCCGGGCGCAGGTTGGCGAACAGGTTCAGGCCCGCGCGCAGGCCCAGCAGGCCCTTCTCCGGGCGAATGGAGATATCCAGGGACTCCCACTTGTAGCCGCCCACGGCGCCCAGGAGAATGGCGTCGGCTTCCCTTGCCAGATCCATGGTGGCGTCCGGCAGGGGGCCGCCGGTGGCGTCGATGGCGGCACCGCCCACCAGGGCTTCGTCCAGCTCGATGTCCAGGCCCTCGCCGGCCAGCTTGTCCAGCACCTTCACGGCCTGGTTGACGATTTCCGGGCCGATGCCGTCGCCGGGAAGAATCAGAATTTTCTTGCTCATGTCAGTTTCCAAAGATAAATGATTTGATTATTTACCCGGGATATCCCGATCCCCCAGTCGCGCCATGGTGTAGGCATCGACAAAACGACCATGCTGGTAGGCAAAATCCCTGTGGCGTCCTTCCTGTACGAAACCCAGTTGTTCATACAGGTGGATGGCGGGCTGATTGTCGACGAA
>JAMOMB010000064.1 GCA_027068795.1 Sedimenticola sp.
AAGGACAACGCAGACGAATATTCAGACGAGGTGATGGAGCTATTGTCCGGCTGCATCCATGAGTAAGGCTTCCACCCGCCGCAGGTCTTCTTCCGTATCCACCCCGGCCGGGGGAATCTCTGCGGCCAGAGAAACATGAATGCGTTTGCCATGCCACAGGGTGCGCAACTGCTCCAGTGATTCATAGGCCTCTATAGGCGCTTCCGGCCAACTGACGTACTCCTTGATAAAGGCGGCCCGGTAGGCATACAGGCCGATATGCCGCAAGTAGCCCCGGGACACTTCCACATTGACCGTCTGCCCCCAGGCGATCTCATCCCGTTTCCAGGGAATGGGCGCGCGACTGAAATACAGGGCATAGCCCTTTCTGTCCAGCACCACTTTCACGACATTGGTATCAAACAACTGTTGCGGATGCTCCAGGTGCGCGGCCAGGGTGGCCGTATCCGCATACTGGTGGTGTTCCAGATCCCGGGCCACCTGGTTCAGCAAGGACACCGGCACCAAAGGCTCATCTCCCTGAAGATTGACGATGATTTCCTCATCCTTCCAGTTCATGACATCGATCACTTCGGCAATGCGCATGGTGCCGCTGCGGTGCTTTACATCGGTCATGCAAACCCGGGCATTGAAACTGTCGGCAACCTTGGCGATGCGCTCATCATCGGTAGCGATTACCACTTCCTGCGCCTGGCTCCGGCAGGCGTTCTCGTACACATGCTGCAACATGGGCTTGCCGGCCAGAGGCAGCAACAGCTTGCCGGGAAGTCGGGTGGAAGCATAACGCGCCGGAATAACGATGCGCATCAGACTTCTTCGTCTGCCGCCAGCTCGCGCGCTTCCTGTTCCAGCATGACAGGGATGCCGTCGCGGATGGGAAATGCAAGGCGATCCACCTTGCAGACAAGCTCTTGTTCGGATTTTCGGTACACCAGCTTGCCCTTGCAAATGGGGCAAACAAGAATATCAAGCAGTTTCTTGTCCATGTTTCAAACCCTGTAGTAGTTGGTCAAATTCTTTTATGAAAGCCGGATCCGGCGCCATTTCAATGCGCACCAGCCAGTGTTTTCTGGTGGCGAAGCGTGCGTACTTTACCGCATCTTTTTCCGTCATCAGCACCGGAAGATCATCATCGAACTGCAAATCCTTACGCCGGTATATGCGATGGTCGCGAAAGGCGTGGGGAATCACCTTCAGCCCGTAGCGTTGCAACATGGCGAAAAAGCGCTGCGGATTTCCCGTCCCCGCCACGGCATGGACAGTCTCGCCGGACGCCCGGGAGAGCGGCTGCGGCGGCTCCGACAAATCCAGCAGTGGCAGGACTTGCGGCTCCCGAACCGTCATGGCCGGTATTCCCTCCCGCCACGGGCCATTGCTGATCAGCAGATCCGCCCGGCGCAACCGGCCGGGCAGCTCCCGCAGAGGGCCGGCAGGCAGCAGGAAACCGTTGCCAAACCCTCTTTCCCCGTCGATGACGACGATTTCCAGATCCCTTCCCATGGCGTAGTGTTGCAGGCCATCATCAGACAATACGATATTGCAGGGGGTGTATTCGAGCAATTCCCGCACCGCCTGTGCACGCTCTGGCGCCACACATACAGGGCAACCGCTGAGCCGCGCCAGCAGTACCGCTTCATCGCCCACCATCACCGGGTCGCTGTCCGCCCTGACCTGCTGGGGCCAGTGGCTGGCTTTGCCGCCATAGCCCCGGGCCACGATCCCTGGTTGATAGCCCAGGGAGACAAGATGCCGGGCGAGCCATATCACCAGGGGCGTCTTGCCCGTACCGCCGACGGTAATATTGCCCACCACAATGACCGGCGCGGAAAATCTGTGGGTTTTTTTCAGGCGAACGAAAAACAGCATGCGGCGGAACACGCCAAGCATCCAGAACACCAAGGACAACGGCAGCAACAAATAGCACAGGGGATTGTTGCCATACCAGATGCTTTTCAATTCCGTCTATTCCTCGGCTTGCGCGGCTCTGGCAAGGAAGCTGAGTCGGCTCAAACCCAGTTGCCCGGCGGCGTCCATCACCATCATCACCGCCTGGAAAGGCGCCTGCTTGTCGCTGGTAACGGTTACAGGAATGTCCGCGCGCCCGGCAGCGGCTTTTTTCAGGGCGCGCTTGAGAGTGTCCACGTCATGGGTTACCAATTCCTGGTCGTTGAGGTAGAAATTTCCCTTGGCATCAATGGTGATGGCGACACTCTCCGCTTCCTTGCTTTCTTCCGCCCGGGCGCTGGCCTGGGGAAGATCCACCTTGAGCTGGGTTTGCTTGTCGAAGGTGGTGGATACCATGAAAAAAATCAGCAGCAGGAATACCACATCGATCAGTGGCGTCATGTCCACCAATATGTTTCTGCTGCGTCGGGAAGGCCGGATATTCACTATTTCTCCCGCTCGCCATGCAGCACTTCCACCATCTTGATGGCCTGCTGCTCCATGGCAATGGCCAGCTCATCCACGCGCCCGGTAAGATAGCGATGGGCGATCAGGCTGGGAATGGCGACAGACAAACCCGCCGCCGTGGTAATCAACGCCTTGGATATACCCCCCGCCAGCACCGCCGGATTGCCCACGCCACCTGCACTGGTAATTGCAGCAAAAACCTCGATCATGCCAAAAACCGTACCCAAAAGACCCAATAATGGCGCTATCGCGGCAATTGTTCCCAGCGCATTCAGATAGCGCTCCAGGCCGTGAACCACCTGCCGCCCTTCTTCCTCGATGGCTTCTTTCATCACCTCCCGGGAATGATGGAGATTGGTCAGCCCGGTAGCCAGCAACCGCCCCAGGGGAGAGCTTTCACGAATGGCCAGAATACGCTGCCGATCCAGTTCCTTGCTCTTGTACAGCTTCCAGATTTGCGGCAGCAGATGATCCGGCACCACGCGCCTGCGCCGATAAGACCAGAGCCGCTCCAGGGTGATTGCCATGGCAATCACAGAGCAGGCGATGATCGGCCACATCAACAATCCGCCTGCTTTGATAAACTCGAACACTGCCAGTCATCCTCCTTATTTCCCAAGGGCCAATCATACTAAAACACGCATGAATCTTCCCGGCTAATTGTGCCAATAGCGCCGGGAAAAAGGATGCCAGAGTACGGGATCAGCCGCTCTACCCGCCCCAAGATGGAATTCGATTGCACCTTCCATGGCGGTATTCAGGGCCGCTGCGCCAACCGCCTGCCAGCGATTCACGACTTCTTCACGGGGGAAGCCCCAGCGGTTCGCCCTGCCCGTGGCAAACAGAACATAACGGGGCCGGACGGCATGCACAAAACCCTCACCGGAAGAACTGGCGCTGCCATGATGGGCCGCCACCACGATCTGGCTCTGCAGCTTGTCCGGCGCAAACGCCAGCAGCCAGTCTTCCCCCTTACGCTCGATATCACCAGTGATCAAGGCGCTGTCCCCGCCGGCGCTCACTTTCAATACGCAGGATGCATCATTGCCTTCCAGAGAGGCATCAACAGCTGGGTGGAGAATTTCAAATCGCACCCCATCCCACCACCAGATTTCACCAGCGGCGCAACGGCGAACAGGAGATTCCAGCCCAAGACCGGATGGCTCTCCGGACAAAACTTCTCCAACGGACAGCTTCCGCAGCAAGTCCGGCGCACCGCCGATATGGTCGATATCACTGTGACTGAGGATCAGCCTGTCTATATTGCGAATACCCCGGCTTTCGAAATACGGGAGCAATACGGCAGCGCCGGTATTGAATCCCGAGGGAAAGCGCGGCCCGGTATCAAAGACCAGCACATGGCGGGCCGTGCGCACCACCACCGAAAGCCCCTGCCCCACGTCCAGAAGGGTAAAGCGAAACTGATTGGGAAACGGCGCCGGGGTTCGCTTGGCATAGAGCACCAGGCACAACAACAGCGTAGAGAAAAGGGACAACCGCCATAACGGATGCCAGGAATGCTTCCTGGCCCTTTGCAATGCAAGCAGCGCCGCCGCACCAACCAACACCAGCAACCCCAAGGGAAGCGCCTCCCAACGCAACGCTGGCGACCACTGGGCCACGGTATCGAGCGCCAGCAAAACTCCGTCCAGCAACCCGCCCACGGCCGACATCAGCAGCCGGCCAAGATCCGGATATAACAGCTGGAATACAACGGCCGCCATGGACAGAGGGACAATCAGCATGGCGAATACCGGGATGGCCAGCAGATTCACCAGGGGAGAATACAGGGACACGGGCAGTTGCAGCCATACCAGAAGGGGCGCCAAAGCAAGGAAAATGCCTGGTTGCAACCACAACCAGAAGAATCGCCCCCTGCCCCTGTGGGCAAGAAACAGGATGGCCGCAACCGCGCCAAAGGACAGCCAGAACCCCGCGGAGATCAGCGCAAGCGGATCCCACAATACCACTGCAAACAAAGCCAGACCGAGAACGCGGGCCGGTTCCGTGGCGCGGCGAAACAGCATCCCCGACATAACCACCAGCAACATGATCAGGGCGCGCTGGGTGGGTATGGAAAAACCCGCCATGGCCGCATAGGCCAGGGCGGCGGACATGGCGAAAGGGGCGGCCGCCACCTTTGCAGGCCAGCGGCTGCACAGCCGGGGGAAGCGGCGCCATCCCTGTTGCGCCAGAAAATACACCAGGGCGGCAACCAGACCGATATGCAGACCGGATATGGCGATCAGATGGCTGGTGCCCGTGGCCGCAAACACCGACTTGTCTTCCTGCGACAGAATCGAACGATCTCCCACCACCAAGGCCCGGAGCACCGCCCCGGAACGATGGGAAACGCCAGACCGGGAAATGCCCTCGGCCACGTTTTGCCGCAAGCGATCCAGAGACCACCATTGCCTGCCTGCGGGCGCGCCTTCTCCCTTCACATAGCCTGTGTAGATCACTTGCCGGGCATACAACCATCCCGCATAGTCGAACCCACCCGGGTTGCGATAACCATGCACCCGCTTCAGCCGCAGGGGCAACACCCATTTGTCTCCGGCAACCGGCCGGGGCGCACGCCCGTACCAGGACACGCGAAAGCGCCAATTGCCCGAAAGACGCAGCGCCCCCTGTTGCAAATGATTCGCCCGGAAGAAAAACCGGCTGCGTTGGGCATTGGCATCAGGAATGCCTTCAATGACACCGGACGCCAGAACAACATCTTCGAGCACTGTCTCCGGCAGGGCGGGCGGCTTGCTCGTCAGCGCAGAAAGCTGGCCCCAGAAAAAGCCGGCAAATGCGGCGCAAAGCCATCCCGCCCGCGGAAAATGTTGCCAGCACCATAGAACAGGGGGCAGAAAAAGCAACCAGCCGGCATGGGGCAACGCCGGCAACTGCTGAAATATGATGACACCAAGGGCGAACCCTGCCGCTGCAAGTAACACAATCCCTCTCCCTGGGTTGTGGTGGCTTTCCAGACAAGCGAATCAAACATCATTGCGCCAAAACATTCAATATGGATTTACACTGGTCAAGTCATGCAGATCATGCTTGAATGAATCATTCAACTCGCGTGAGTTTTACAGCGCTTTCTCCATGCCACGAAAACTATTCAAACAATACACGCCAGATCCAAAAAAGCTGTGCGAACACAAGCACATGCGGATCTTTGGCGGGTATTTGCTTGATCAGAACCTGTGGCATCTGAACCGGCGCTCTGTATCCGGCGCCTTTGCCGTGGGCCTTTTCTGGGCCATGATCCCCATGCCCCTGCAAATGATCGCCGCCGCCGCCACCGCCATTCTTGCACGGGTGAACCTGCCGGTTTCCGTCGCCCTGGTGTGGCTGACCAATCCTTTCACCATACCGCCAATCTTTTATTTCAACTATCTGGTCGGAACCTGGCTGCTGCCTCATCAAGAACCCCTGGGAAACGTGGAAATATCCCTGGAATGGTTTACCAAAAGCATGGGGGAAATCTGGCAACCCCTGTACCTCGGCTCCGTCGTCGTCGGGGTCGTGCTGGCGGCGGCGGGATATGCCGTCATACGCTTCTACTGGCGCTGGCACATTATTTCGCAATACAAAAAACGTCAGCAGGAGCGTAGCAAACCGTCTTCCAGTTGAAATACACGATCCATACACTGCGCCAGACCGGGATCATGGGTGACAATGATAAAACTGGTGCCCTGCTCCCGGTTCAGCTCCAGCATCAGGTCATAGATTCCCGCCGCGGTTTTCGGGTCCAGATTGCCCGTAGGTTCATCCGCCAGTACGCAACCCGGTTTTGAAACCAGGGCCCGGGCGACGGCGGTGCGCTGGCGTTCGCCTCCGGAAAGCTCGGAGGGCTTGTGGGCGATGCGGTTTTCCAGCCCCACATTCACCAGCATTTCCCGGGCCAGCGCCTTTGCCTCCGCAATGGGCATTTTGCGAAGCAAGAGGGGCATGGCGACATTCTCCAAGGCAGTAAACTCCGCCAGCAGGTGATGAAACTGGTAAATGAAACCAAGATGCTGATTGCGCAAGCGGCAGCGCCGGGCCTCCGGCAAGCGGCTGAACTGCCCGCCGTTGAGCAACACCTCTCCCTCATCCGGATCATCCAGCCCGCCCAGGCAATGCAGCAAGGTGCTCTTGCCCGAGCCGGAAGCGCCCAGAATGCCGATTTGCTCGCCCGGCCGCACCGCCAGATCCACCCCCCGCAGCACTTGCACTTCCGCCGGCCCGGTGGTGAAGGTGCGGCGCAGCCCCAGACTTTCCAGCACCGGCTCACTCATAGCGCAGCGCCTCCGCCGGCAGGGTGCGATATGCATTCCAGGCCGGGTAGAGCGTCATGAGGAAACTGCAAAGGAAAGAGCCGACGCCGACCAGCAACACATCCTCCCAACGCAAATCGGAAGGCAACATGCTGATGTAATACACACTGGGATCGATAAACTGCACGTTGAACAAGGACTCGATCCATCCCACCACTTGCTCGACATTCACCGCCAGCAGCACGCCCAGCACCACGCCGACAACCGTACCCACGAAACCGATTACCGATCCCTGCACAATGAAAATGTGCATGATCTGCCGCGGCGAGGCGCCAAAAGTCTTGAGAATTGCGATATCCGCCCGCTTGTCCACCACCACCATCACCAGGGTGGCGACAATATTGAAGGCCGCAATCACGACAATGAAAAACAGCAGCAGGCCCATCATGCGCTTCTCCATTTTCAGGGCGGAAAAGAAGTTCCGGTGCTGATGCGTCCAGTCGGAAACGCGATACAGCCCCTGGAACTGTTGCGCCAGCTCCCGGGAAACCCGGGTGGCCGCATACAGATCATCCAGCTTGAGGCGGATGCCGGATACCGCATCCCCCATGCGCAGCAGCCTTGCCAGATCCTGCATGTTCACCATGGCGATGCCACGATCATACTCCCCCATGCCCACGCGAAAGATCCCGCTGACCACGAAGCGTTTGGTTCTCGGCATGGTTCCCGCGGGAGTGGAGGTGAATTTGGGCACCAGCATGGTGATCCTGTCTCCCACGCCAACCCGCAAGGCCCGGGCCAGCTCCCCACCCAAAATGATATTGAAACTACCCGGCACCAGATCGTCCAGAGAGCCCGCCTCCATGTGCTGCCCCACGTCCACCACTTCCGGCTCCTGATCCTTGAGCACCCCACGAACCAGGGCGCCGCTGACCTGTTTGCCATGCACCAGCATGGACATGACTTCCACATAGGGCGCCGCCCCCACCACTCTGGGGTGCTGCCTGGCCTTCTCCAGGGCCTGCCGCCAGTTCTTCATGCCGCCACCGGCCACGGCATTGATGTCCGCATGGGAAGCCATGCCGAGGATACGCTCGCGAACCTCTTTGTGAAAACCATTCATCACCGATAGCACGGTGATCAAGACAATCACCCCCAGGGTAATCCCCATGGTGGAAATAAACGAGATGAAGGAAATAAAGTGGTTGCGGCGTTCTGCACGGGTATAGCGCAGGCCGATCCAGACTGATAGAGGATAAAACATGGGCGTATTATAGCCATTCCCGGAAAGACCGGCCCGCCAAAAGAAGCCGGGCCGGCGAGCCGGAGGCTTTCCGCGCAGCAGCTATTTTTTTCCGCGGCGCTTTTGCTTTCTCTTGCGCTTTTTCAGGGATGGCTTGTCCTTTTCGGGCAGTACCGGCCGGGCATCGGAAAAAGCCTTTTTCTCCATCGCTCGCATGGCCTTGGCCTTTTTCTTCTTTTCCGCTTTCCTGGCGTCTTTGGCAGCCTGTTTCGCCGCTTCTTTCAGGCGCGTGGCCGAACGCCTGGCCTTGGCCTTTGCCGCCGCTTTTTTGGCCTGTTTTTCCGAATACTTCTGCTTGGCCTCCAACTGCATCTTCAGGGCGTCATGGGCCTTGCGGGTCTTTTTTGCATGAACCCGTACATCCTTCGCCGCAGCATGGGCCTTGCTCAACACCTTGCTTACATCCTGCGCCGCCTCCTGGGCTGCAGCAGCAGCCTTTTTGGCTTTCTTGATCGCCTTCTTCAGCTTGTTGAGCATCTTGAGCTGTTCCGCGTCAGCCGTCTCCCTATTCTTCTTGTCTTTTTTTGCCATGATTACACTCCGTCAAAGGTTATAGGCTTTCGAAACCGGGCCAACGATCAAGGGATCCGGCGCCCGTGCCACATTGTGATCCTTGTTGGGATAATCCAGCTTGTGCAGAAAATCACGCATGCAATTGATGCGCGCTCTTTTCTTGTCATCGGATTTCACCACTGTCCAGGGAGCATCCGCAGTATTGGTGTAAAAGAACATGGCCTTGCGGGCATTGGTGTAGTCGTCCCATTTTTCCAGGGACTGAAGATCGATGGGGCTGAGTTTCCAGTGTTTCAGCGGATCATGATAGCGGGAATGAAAGCGCCGTAACTGCTCCTGGCGGCTGACGGAAAACCAGTACTTGTAGAAAATGGTTTCTGCATTCACCAGCATCTGCTCCAGCTGGGGAGCCTGGCGCAGAAACTCGAGATACTCTTCATCCGTGCAGAACCCCATGACCCGCTCCACACCGGCGCGGTTGTACCAGGAACGGTCAAACAGCACGATTTCACCCTTGGTGGGCAGTTGCTGCACATAGCGCTGAAAATACCACTGTCCCAGCTCCCGCTCCGTAGGTTTTTCCAGGGCGACCACATGGGCGGCGCGCGGATTCAGGTGCTCCATGAAACGTTTGATGGTGCCGCCCTTGCCCGCAGCATCCCGGCCTTCAAACAACGCCAGAATTTTCTTGCTCTCCTCCTTGACCCAGGCCTGCACCTTGAGCAATTCGATCTGCAGCAAATGCTTTTCCTGTTCGTACTCTTCCAGATCCATCTTTACCGGATAGGGGTACTCTCCCAGCTCATAGGTCAGCTTCAAAAGTTTCTTGCCGGAAATGATCTTTGGGGATTCCAGCACTTTTTGCGGGTTGCTGAGGCGATTCAACAGCTTCTTCAACGTCGCCTTGTTTTTCTTTTTTCTGCCCATGGGAACTGTTCCTCGTTCAATACTTACATCTATTGCAATTCTAAGGCATATGCGCCCAGAAAAAGCTGCCATAGATCAACAAATTGAACAAATACCGGCAACCCGTCTCCCTTTGTGCAAGCCCAAATGCTATATTTTGGGGCAGTACTGTCAGACAGGATAAATTATGATGAAACACACATGGATCTTACTCTTTGCATGCACTTTGTCCCTGCCCGCCACCGCACTTTCCCAGGTACTGCTCATCGATGCGGTGAAGGAAGAGCAGCAGTCGAACATACCTCGCCCGCAACCGGGCGACACCATGAGTGCAGTGGAAAAACGCTTCGGCAGCCCCATGACAAAACATGCGCCCGTGGGCGATCCTCCCATTACCCGCTGGGATTACGCAAAATTTACCGTCTATTTCGAATATGACCGCGTAATCACCTCGGTGCTGAAGCGCAACACATCAAGCGCCGGGGATCCATAAACCCCCAAACCAACCATTGTTGACTGATTTACCGGGTTACTTATACTGCCTTCCAGTTCCCTGTCTCGTCTCGTGGAGTAAGGATGACCATCACCAAAACCACCCAGGCCCATATGCTCATGCGCTCCATCCTGCAGCGCATCGCCACCGGGCCGGAACTTTCCAAGGACATCAGCCTGGATGAAGCCAGGGATGCAACCGTTGCAATTCTGCATGACCAAATCGACCCGGTACAGGCAGCGCTGTTTTTCATCGCCCTGCGCATGAAAAGAGAAAGCAATGACGAATTCAAGGGTGTGCTGGACGGGATCCGGGAAGTCGTGGATGGCGTAACCGCCGCAGTTGACCATGTACTAGACATTGCCGATCCCTATGACGGTTACAATCGCACCCTGCCCGCAGCGCCTTTTCTTCCACCCTTGCTGGCGGAATGCGGCCTGCACCCTGTTTCCCATGGCCTGGACGCCGTGGGGCCGAAATACGGCATCACGCACCGTCATGTCCTGCAGGCCGCCGGCGCCGCCGTTGATCTGGATTCCCGGCAAGCAGCCAAGCGGCTGACCGAAACGGATACGGGCTGGGCCTATATCGACCAGGCCAGTTTCTGCAAGCCCTTGCACGATCTGATCCCCCTGCGCACCCAGATGATCAAACGCCAGGTGCTCACCACGGTGGAAGTGCTGGCAAAACCTGTAGCCGGCAAGCTGCAAACGCATTTCATCAGCGGTTATGTGCACAAACCCTACCCGCCCATCTACGCCATGCTGGCCCGCCATGTGGGCTTCGACTCGGCCCTGCTCATCCGCGGCATCGAAGGGGGCGTCATCCCTTCCCTGAGACAGGACGGGAAATACTTCAGCTACCACGACCGCGGAGAGGAAATCGGCGTGGACATTCACCCGGACATGGTTGGCATCAAACAAACCCTGCGTGCGGTTCCCCTGCCGGAAGACCTGCCAAAGGCCACACGCCCCGGCGACGAAATCGTCATTGCCGTGGACATCAAGGACGCCGCACTGGCCGCCGCAGATGCAGGCATGCAAGCGCTCAACGGAAAACAGGGCGCAACCTATGATTCACTGGTTTACACCGGCGCGCTGATCCTCAAACACATGGGCAAGCATGACGATCTCAAGCAAGCTGCTGAAGCCGTCCGCGCCGTCCTGGACTCCGGCAAGGCCGCCAACCGGGTAAAATAATGGACGCCGGTTGGATCGTGGTTGCCACAGAAGATGAACTTGCGCCCGGCCAGATGAAGCGCATCGAGGCGGGAGGGAAACGCCTGCTGCTTTGCAATGCGGATGGCCAGTTCCATGTGGTAGACGAAATGTGCAGCCATGAAGACTATTCCCTGTTCCTCGGCTGCATACAGAACGGCCGCATCAAATGCTCCTTGCATGGCAGTTATTTCGACTTGAAAACCGGACGAGCCGAAACCGCGCCAGCAGACAAGCCCATCTGCACCTATCCCGTAAAGATCAAGGACGGACAACTGTGGATACGCCCCAGCTGACTCCAGCCGAGACTTCCCAAAGCAACCGCAGCCACATGGAAATTCTGGAACTGGAAGAAATGCGGCTGCGGCTGAACAATGCCTCGCCGGAATATATCGACGTGAGCAACAAACTGGCGCGCCTGCTGTTCCGCATCGATCCGGAGCAGGCCGTATCCATTGCCGATCAATCCATCGCCCTTGCCCGGTCCATCGATCACCTGCCGGGGCTGGCAAAAGCCTATACCGCCCTCAGTCATGCGCAGTTGAGCATGTCCCGCTACACGGCAGCCCGGCATTCCGCGAACAAGGCCATTCAGCTCTTCATCCATTTGGGGGAAAACCTTGGCTTGCTGGATGCGAACAACGCCCTTGGCATCAGTTACGATACCTCCGGGGAGTATGAGAAAGCCCTGGAAATCTTCTTGCGCAACGAGGAAATCGCCAGGGAGCTGGGTGAAACAAGGATGCAGGGAAAGTCCCTCAACAACATTGCATGCATCCTGTTTGATCAAGGGAACTACTCCGGCGCCCTGGAGTATTTCATGCGCGCCTACGAATGCACGCAGGAACTGCAAGATCCCGAGGAGACCGGTATCGCCCTGCTGAATATCGGCGTGATTCATCTGGAACTGGGGCATCTCGATGAAGCGCTGGAGTACCTTACCCACAGCCTGGAATGTATTTCCAGCATCCCGGAAGCGGTATCAGGCGTTCAGCTGAATCTGTCGCAATATCACAAGAAGGCGCGCAACACCGAGAAGGCGCTGGAGTTTGGAATACGCTGCCTGGAAGGCTACCGAAGGATCAACAATCCTCACGGCATCATAGGATCGCTTCGCAATCTGGGAGAAATCTATCTGCAACAGAAAGAGCTGGACAAAGCCTGTTACTACTTTGAAGAAGCCCTGAAGCTTGCCAGGGACAAAAATGAAAAAACCCTGCAGGCGGAAAACCAGCTGCTGCTGGGCCGCGCCCATGTCCGCAAAGCCCAGCCCGACACAGCCATCCGCATGCTGAAAAAGGTTTTCCGGTTTGAAAAGAACTACAAAAGCTGTGTGTATGAAGCGCACCAGGAACTGGCCCTGGCTTATGAACAAAAGGAAGACTATCAATCCGCCCTGAAGCACCACAAGGAATACGCCCGGATCAAAAACCTGCTGTTCAACCAGCAATCGGACCAAAAAATGCAAAGCCTGCGCATCATCTTTCAACTGGAGCAGGCGGAAAGAGAGGCCAGACTCCTCAAGCAGAAGAATGAAGAGCTTGCGCAAACCAACAAAACCCTTGCGCAACTGGCGGAACAACAAAAGCGTTGAGCCCGGGCCTAGAAATAACGCGCAAGCTCCACCTGAAGATAATCGTCCTGACGCAAAACATATTGCAAATCTTCCGGATCGATATGCAGCCAGCTGCGTAGCTGTACGCTAAGCAGATAGGCCTGGCCAAAGCGGCGGCTGGCTTCCAGGTTCAACAAGGTGGAGCCGTTCTCCCAGTCCACGACCGCGCCAGCCAGCACCGTCAGGCTCTGGGCGTCGTTTGCCGTCCAGCGCAAGCCAAGAAATACATCATGATTGAACGCCGTGGCTGCCCGGTCGCCTCTTTCATCGACCACCAGTTCGGCAATCACGCCAAGATCCGCGGCAGTGTCCATGATGCCAACCCGGGTATATTC
>JAMOMB010000065.1 GCA_027068795.1 Sedimenticola sp.
GTCCGCCGCCGCGAGTTGCTGCTCCAGCTGGGGGATGATGCCATACTGGATCTCGGACATACGTTGCAGGTCTCCAGCGCGGCGCGCGGTTTCCAGTTCGATGCGCGCACGCTCCAGTTCTTCCTTGATATGGGTGGTGCCCTGCACCGCCGCCTTTTCCGCCTTCCAGATCTCTTCCAGATCGGAGAATTCCTTCTCCAGGCGCTCGATTTCCTCTTCCAGGGCCGCAAGACGCTTCTTCGAAGCCTCATCGCTTTCCTTTTTCAGCGCCTCACGCTCGATCTTGAGCTGAATGATGCGTCGATCCAGCTTGTCCATCTCCTCAGGCATGGAATCGATCTCCATGCGGATGCGCGAAGCCGCCTCGTCGATGAGATCAATGGCCTTGTCCGGCAGTTGCCGGTCGGTGATGTAACGGTGCGACAGGGTGGCTGCGGCGACGATGGCCGGATCGGTGATCTCCACCCCATGATGCACCTCATAGCGCTCCTTCAGGCCACGCAGAATAGCAATGGTATCTTCCACCGTCGGCTCTTCCACCAGCACCTTCTGGAAGCGGCGCTCCAGGGCGGCGTCCTTCTCGATATTCTGGCGGTATTCGTCAAGGGTGGTGGCGCCCACGCAGTGCAGTTCGCCCCGCGCCAGGGCGGGCTTGAGCATGTTGCCGGCATCCATGGAACCTTCGGTCTTGCCCGCACCGACCATGGTATGAATCTCGTCGATGAACAGGATGATCTGCCCTTCCGCCTTGCCCAGGTCATTGAGCACGGCTTTCAGGCGCTCCTCGAATTCACCACGGAACTTGGCGCCGGCAATCAGCGCCGCCATGTCCAGAGACAGCAGACGCTTGTTCTTCAGTCCTTCCGGCACTTCGCCGTTGACGATGCGCTGGGCCAGGCCCTCCACGATTGCGGTCTTGCCCACGCCCGGTTCACCGATGAGTACGGGATTGTTCTTGGTGCGGCGCTGCAACACCTGGATGGTGCGACGGATCTCACTGTCCCGGCCAATGACCGGATCCAGCTTGCCCTGTTCGGCGCGCTCGGTAAGATCGACGGTGTATTTTTCCAGGGCCTGGCGCTGATCTTCGGCATTGGGATCATCTACAGACTGCCCCCCGCGCACATTTTCAATGGCTTTTTCCAGCGCAGCCTTGCTCGCCCCGGCCTTGCGCATCAAGTCGCCCAGCTTGCCCTTGTCTTCCACCGCCGCCAGCACGAAGAGTTCGGAAGAGATGTACTGGTCATTGCGCTTTTGCGCCAGTTTGTCGGTCTGGTTCAGCAGACGGTTCAGGTCGTTGGAGACATGCACATCGGCATCTCCACCGGAAACGCTGGGCATGTGATCCAGCACTTCGCCCAGGCTGGAACGCAGCATGTTTACATTGACGCCGGCCTGCGTCAGCAAGTGACGCACACCACCCCCTTCCTGATCGAGCATGGCGATCATCAGATGCACCGGCTCGATAAACTGGTGATCCTTGCCCAGGGCAAGGCTCTGGGCATCGGCCAGGGCCATCTGAAATTTACTTGTAAGTTTGTCCATCCGCATGTTGTTCGGCTCCCAATAATTCTTGATGGCTTTGAAATGGGGGTGATATTGCGAAATTCAACAAGCCCCCGCTCCCCCCGCCGGATCAGTCATGCCAGCTGCTGAATGCTTCCACAGGCTCCCTGGCGGTACGGTACTGATTTACCGGATGCTTCTCGTCCGCATACCCCAGCGCCATGCCGCAAAGCAACAGGTTTTGCTCTGCTATCCCCAGTATTTCCCGCACGGCGTCCGGATAATCGGCCGTGGACGCCTGGGGGCAGCTGCCCAGACCGAGGCCGCGGGCGGCCAGCATCACGCTCTGGATGAACATGCCCATATCCAGCCAGGAACCTTTTCCCATGCGCCGGTCGATAAAAAAGAACAGGCTTGCCGGCGCACCGAAGAAGCGATAGTTGTTGAGGGCAGCTTCCTTTCTTTTTTCCTTGTCTTCCCTGCCGATGCCCAGCGCCTGATACAGCGCCATGCCGCACTGAAAGCGACGTGTTTTGTAGGGATCGACCCACTCTCCAGGATAATAGTCATAGTCCGGCGCCGGCCTGACTCCTGCGGCGGACAGGCGCAGGAATTCCTCACTGAGCTGCCGCAGCCTGTCTCCCCGCACCACCGCCACTCGCCAGGGCTGGGTATTGACGCCGGAAGGGCTCCAGCGCGCCGTATCCAGTATTTTTTGAATCACCTCCTTTTCCACCGGCCTGTCCAGATAGGCGCGGATGGAGGTGCGGCTTTCAATGGCTTCCAGGACATTCATCATCGATATACCTTTCTCTTGAACAAATCTGTGCGGCGGCTGACAACCCGGTCGATGAACAGGATGCCATCGAGGTGGTCGATTTCATGCTGCACGGCGCGCGCCTCGTAACCTTCCATCTCGTATTCGTGCTCCTCGCCATGAATATCCTGGGCCTTGAGCCGGATGCGGGTGGCGCGAATCACATTGCCCGTATAGTCGGGCACGGACAGGCAACCTTCCCTGCCGACCTCGTAACCATCCCAGTGCGTGATCTCGGGATTGATAAGCACCAGATTTCCATGATTGGGTACCGGCTTGCGGGCAAGGGAACAATCGACGATGGCGATACGCTGAAAATGCCCGACCTGGGGAGCGGCGATGCCCACGGCCCCCGGCCCGTGCTGGCGGGTCAGCTCCAGCCTTTGTACGAATTCCTGCAATTCACCATCGAAGCAGGTGACGGTTTGCGACTCCTGCTTCAGTTGTTCATTGGGGATGGTGAGGATCTCCAGCGGCGCCACGATTCAGCCCACCAGCATTTCGACAGGCGAGATGTTTACGTCGATGCCTTGCGCACGCAGGCCGTCCAGGGCCTGTTCCAGTGATTCCAGGGGCGCTGTCGCGATTCCGGCGATTTGCATGATATATACCGGCCGATCCGCTCTGCCCGCCACATCGGATTCCAGATCCAGAATATTGAATCCGGCATCGGCCAGCACTCCCGTCACCTTGGCGACAATGCCCGGCTGATCGGCGCCGCTGACCCGCACCATGAGATTCGGCGGCACATGGCGATGCAGGCCGCCCTGCATGGGATCAACATGCAGGCTCAATCCCAGGGCCGCAGATACTTCCTGCAGGGATTGCTTCAGCGCCGCGGCATCCATCTCACCGCTCACCATCATCATAATGGTAAAGTTCCCCCCCAGACGCAGCATGGAAGCCTCTCCCAGGTTCATATTGCGCTCAAACAGCGCCCGGGTAACACGGGCGACAATGCCCGGCTGATCTTCCCCTGTCAGGGTCAGCATGTACCAGTTGCTCATCTATTCCTCCAGCCAGATCAAGCTGGCCATCCGGCCGGTGCGGCCGTCACGCCGGTAAGAAAAAAAATATTCGCTCTCCGTGTAGGTGCAGTGATCACCACCATATATCCGCTTCACCCCCCGCGCATACAGGCGCTGACGCGCCAATTCGTATAGATCCACGAGCCATTTTTCCTGGCCGCAGGAGATAAAGGCTGTTTCCGCGCGCGGCTGATTCCGCAGGAACGCCTCACGCACATCCTCACCCACCTCGAAGGCGGTCGGGCCTATGGCCGGACCCAGCCAGGCCATGATAGCCGAGGCGGGCGGATCAAAACAGTCCAATGCCTGCTCCAGTACGCCTGCAGCCAATCCACGCCAACCGGCATGTACTGCCGCCACAGCGCTTCCCCGGACATCGCACAGTAACACGGGCAGACAGTCTGCCGTCATCACCACACAGATCTCCTTTGGCTTGTTGCTGAAGCGGGCGTCCCCTCGGCTATCGCAATCCCTTGTCAGTACGCCACAACCATGAACCTGCTCCATCCACAAGGGCTCTGCGGGAAGGCATGCATCAGCCATCAGCCTGGCTCTGTTTTTCTGCACCAGATCCGGGCTGTCCCCCACATGGTCACCCAAATTGAAGCTGTCCCAGGGCGGCGGGCTGAAACCGCCCTTGCGGGTGGTGCTCAAGGCCCGCACCTGGATGGGCGCCGGCCAGTCGGGCGTGATCCAGTCATCCGGCATGTTCGGCGGCATCCTCCCGCAACTGATCGATCAATGCCTGCAAATCCGCCGGAACCGGGCTTTCCCAGACCAAGGCATCCCCTGTTACCGGGTGCTGCAAGCTCAGGCGGCGGGCATGCAGGGCCTGACGGGGAAAAGTCCGCAAGACGGCTTTCGTGGCTTCACTGGCGTTTCTGGGCAGCTTGAGGCGGCCGCCGTATACGGCATCGCCCACCAACGGATAGCGGATATGCGCCATATGGACGCGGATCTGGTGGGTGCGCCCGGATTCCAGCCGCACATCCAGCAGGCTGTGAATGCGAAAGCGCTCGTTGATCCGGTAGTGGGTGCGCGCCGGCTTGCCGCCAGGCACTACGGCCATGCACACCCGCTTGCCGGGGTGACGCCCCACAGGCGCATCCACCTCGCCTCCCGCCGTGGGCCGCCCCACCACCAGCGCCAGGTATTCCCGCTTGATGTTTCTGGCCTGCAAGGCCTCGACCAGGCGCTTGTGCGCCACGGGGCTGCGCGCCACCACCATCAGACCGGTGGTATCCTTGTCCAGGCGATGGACGATCCCCGCCCGGGGCAGGCCGGCCAATCCGGGATCATGGTGCAGCAGGGCATTTTGCACCGTACCACCGGGGTTTCCGGAACCGGGATGCACCACCAGTCCCGCAGGCTTGTCCATGACCAGCAGATGCTCATCTTCATACAGGATATCCAGGGGAATATCTTCGGGGCCACAATATTGCTCGGATTCCAGCACCGCCCGCAGGACAATATGCTCGCCCTTCCATACCTTGTCCCTGGGCTTGCGCACTTCACCGTCCACCCGCACCCGTCCGGCCTTTATCCAGCGTTGCAGGCGGCTGCGGGAATAGTCGGAAAAAAGACGCGCCAAAGCCTGATCCAGGCGCTGCCCGGACAGCTCCTGATCAACGATTCCCCGATGCTGTATTTCTTCCACGGTCTTTTCCGCCTGCCGTCAATGTAAGGTATAATCCAGCCTATTCAAGAACGGGATTCCAAATGTTTATGCCCAAAATTCTCTGGCCGTTTTTTATTGTCGCATTTTTACTCGGCGGATGCGGCCTGTTGCCCAAGCAGGCGGACAAAACCGCCGGCTGGTCCGCACAGAAACTCTATACGGAAGCCACGGAATCCCTGCAGGGCGGCAACTATCAACGCGCCATCGAGTATTACCAGAAGCTGGAATCCCGCTACCCCTTTGGCAAATACGCCTTGCAATCCCAATTGAATATCGCCTATGCCTATTACCGGGCGGATGAGCCGGACTCGACCCTGGCGGCGGTAGAGCGCTTCATGAAGCTGCATCCGGATCACCCGGCTGTTGCCTATGCCCTGTATCTGAAGGGCCTGGTGAACTTCACCCGCAACATGGGGTTCTTTTCACGCTTCCTGCCAACCGACAATTCCCAACGGGATCCTGGCTCTACGACAGACGCCTACAACGATTTTGCCGAACTGGTGCGCCGCTTCCCCGATACGGAATATGCCCAGGATGCAAAATTGCGCATGCTTTACCTGCGTAACCAGCTCGCCCGCCACGAAATTCATGTGGCCCGCTATTACCTGGATCGCGGCGCTTGGTTGGCAGCCGCGAACCGGGCGCAGTATGTGGTGCAGAATTACCAGTATACGCCTTCGGTGAAAGACGGCCTGACCATCATGATCATTGCCTATGAAAAGATGGGCATGGAAGAATTGTATCAGGATGCCCTGCGGGTGCTCGCACTGAACGAACAAAAAGGCAATTTCCCCGAACTGCAAGAGGGTGACAAAACCCTTACCGAAAGGATCTGGGAGTATCTGGAGCTGGACAAGGGCTGACGCCCGGCCCGGCAACAGAAAACGCCGCTGAATGCGGCGCTTTCTATTGGTCAAGCGTCAAGGCAGTGGGATTATTTTGCGCTGTCCGGCGTTTTTGCCCTGGTGACCTCCAGCAGCTCGAGATCAAACATCAGCACTTCGTTGGGACCAATGGAGCTTCCCGCACCGCGCGCACCATAGCCCAGTTCGGGCGGAATGATTACCTTCCATTTGGCGCCGGGCTTCATATGCGTGAGGGCTTCGGAAAACCCTTTCACCACCCCCTTGAGCGCAAACTCCGCTGGTTGTCCGCGGTCATAGGAGCTGTCGAACTTCTTGCCATCGATGGTATGGCCTTCATAGTGCACCTTGACCGTATCCGCCATGGTTGGCGGCTCGCCCTCGCCAGGCTTGACGACCTGGTATTGCAGGCCGCTTTCCAACACGGTGATGCCGGGCTTCTTGGCGCTTTCCGCCAGGAATTCCTTGGCTTTCTCCAGCGCCTTGGCGGCTTTCTCTTCGCGTTTCTTGGCGGCGATTTCAGCACGCTGTTTCAGCACTTCCGACATTTCTTCGTCCGTCAGTTGCAGCGGCTTGCCATTGATGACGTCTGCCACGGCAGCGCCGAATGCCACGCCATCGAGTTCGCCGATTCCCTGTGCCTTGAGCATCTTCGCCATGCGCGTACCCAAGGTGTAGCTGTAACGCTGGTCGAAGGTTTTCAACTCTGTCGCCTGTACCTGGCTTGCCAGAACAGCCGCCGCCAACATTAATACGATTGGTTTTTTCTTCATTTGGTGTTCTTCCTCGGTTTTTGGACGAAATGCCCTGAATTTGACAATAAAGAGGCAAATAGTTCAGTCTTCTCAATCAGCAAACAGCAAAGAAAAATCCACTGCCTGCAGATCCTTGGTCAAGGCGCCAATGGATATATCATCCACTCCGGTTTCGGCAATGGCCCGCACCCTTTGCAGATCCACCCCCCCGGAGGCCTCCAGTCTGGCTCTTCCCTGATTGAGGGCAACTGCTTCACGCAGTTGTTGCAAGCCGAAGTTGTCCAGCAGCACACGCCTGGCTCCGGCCCGCAACGCGGTTTCCAGCTCATCCAGATTTTCTACTTCGATCTCGATGGGCATGCCGGGATGCAGACGCCGGGCCTGCTCCAGCACGGCGGGGATGGAACCGGCTGCTGCAATGTGGTTTTCCTTGATCAGAATCGCATCATACAGCCCGATACGGTGATTGACCCCGCCGCCACAGGTGACCGCATATTTTTGCGCCCTGCGCAAACCCGGCAGGGTTTTGCGGGTATCCAGAATGTTTACCCCGATACCTTGCACGGCCTCCACATAACGTGCCGTATGCGTGGCCGTACCCGACAGGGTTTGCAGAAAATTCAACCCGGTTCGCTCCGCAGTCAATATGCTGGCCGCCGATCCCCGCATGGTGCACACGAGGCTGTTTTCCTGCAGGGAATCACCATCGGACAGATGCCATTGCAGCTCTATTGCACTGTCTGTCTGGCGAAACACCTCATCAACCCAGGCTACGCCGCTGAGTATGGCGCGCTGCCTGCAGATCAGCTCCGCCCGCACCTGATTCCCGGCAGGAATCAGCGCAGCCGTGAGATCACCGCCACCAACGTCCTCCGCCAGGGCGCGCCGCACATCCTCCCTGATCCGTTCCCGGTCCGGCAGTATCAATTGACTTCCAGCAGCTCCACTTCAAACACCAGGGTGGCGTTGGGCGGTATTACGCCGCCGGCGCCCGCAGCGCCATAGCCCAGTTGGGAAGGGATGGTCAGCTTACGCTTGCCTCCCACCTTCATGCCTTGCACACCTTCGTCCCAGCCACGAATCACCTGCCCCTTTCCCAGGGAAAACTGAAACGGCTGGTTTCTGTCCAGGCTGGAATCAAACTTGCTGCCATCCGTGAGCCAGCCGGTGTAATGTACGGTCACCTGGCTGCCAGCCTGGGCTTCTGTTCCGGTTCCCTCTTCCAGGTCGTCATACTTCAACCCTGAATCCGTCATTTTCTCTGCCATTTACTTCTCCAATCGACTTTGCATCTGTAGAAATGGATGGGGATTGTAGCAAGTCTTTGGAAGAAATGGGCAGCAGCCTGATCGACCGCCACAACATCAGGCAGGCAGAACATGCCCCGGTACTTTCTGCGAAAGCGCCTTGTAGATCGCCGCCAGGGCGCGTTCGATCATGGGACAGTCCATGCTTGTCAAAACCGTCGCCCGTCCACCTCGCAACAGGTCTGCAAGCTCGCTACTGGACATTTCCGCCACCCGTCTGCCGCGCAGGTCTACAAACATCAGCAGATCCGTAACCTCGCTACGCCAGGAAAGCTTGCCGCGCAGCTCTTTTCCCGCAGCAGTGCTCCATGCAATCCACTGCCCCAGCTTGAGCTGATTTACTTGTTGCATGAACTCATCATTGAGAATATCCCGGAGCTCTTCTCCGGCTGCCGGGCTGTGATCTTCCGGCGTGTATTTCATGGTTGCGGGCTGCAATCCCCGCAGGCTGGTTACATGACAGTGCTGCAGCTGCTTGAACATCATGGAAGCACGACCGCTATCATAGGAAATGGAAGCAAACCCCCGCCGCAAATCCGCCAGAAGCACGGGGATTTTCGCCATCTGCGCCTGCCGCGCCTCCGGCTCGGCACGAGGAACAACGCTGTCGATCAATCGTTCCAGAATTTGCACTGATTCTTTCCACTCCTTGCTGTCCTCTCCTTCCCGCAACAGAATCAGCGTCATGACATCTCGCCACACCTCGTCAATGATCTGGTAGACGGCGGCCGGTATCGCCGCGGGCAGCAATTTCGCCAGGTAGCCATCTACAGCATGCCGGGCCAGGGAGAGGCGCTCTTTTCCCTTGGCCACTTGGGCCAGGCGTTCCTCCGCTACCCGGGCGCCACGTTCCTCATTCAGAACATAGACCTCAAACTCCTTGTTGACCTCGATCCACAAGTCCACGTTCCCTTCCGGAGCATTCAGGATGCGTTGCACTGCCTGCTCGATGCGGCCATAAATACTGCCACTGGAATAATCACCTTCATCCGCCCAGCGTGCGGCTGCGGAAGCAAGGTTGTTGAGCAGATCCCGAACGGGATGAGAGCGATCCGTGAGAAAGGTTTTGTCTTCCACGGAAATACGCAGTACGGGCATTTGCAGCCGCACCAGCAGGACTTTCATTTGTGCGGGGATGACCGGATCATCCAGGATATATTCGAACAACATGTTCACAACATCAATGATGTGCTGGTCGAGCCGCTGCAGGCGGACTTGTTGATCGGCGACCGTCTTGCCCAACGCGGCGATCAACTGTCCTTTCAAGGCGCTCTGGGTAACCCGCGCCTGGCGGATATCCTGGGGCGGGTTCATGGAAAGTTCTGATTGCAGGATTCCAATCACACCGGTTATGGTTTCCACGGTAGCTACAGGCCAATCTTCAGGAAAATTGGCAATTTTTTGGCTGGGCAGGCCGAGGGATTCCCTTTGCTCTTCCTGAAGTTGCCGCATCAGCGCAACAATGCCAAACAAGGTGCTTTCTTCCGGGTTGCTGCTATGCTGGGGCGCTTTTGCCGCCGCCTGCTTCACACGTTGCTGCTGCCGTACCGCCGGCTTCCGCACGGGCCTCAAGCCCGCTTTCTCCAGTACGAGAATCAAATCCGGATACAGACTGTCCAGACCAGACAGGCAATGCTTGCCAAACAGTTCATAAAAAGACAGTTTGGTTTGCAGATCCCCCGGCCACTCCTGCAATACATGCTGGAGCGCATTGCTCAGGATACCGGGCGACACCGGCAGCTCTGCGCGTTTCAGGGATTTGCCAGGAACAAGTCCCGCCAGCAGCCCATGCAGGGCCTTCAATCTTGAAAGATGCCGGTTTTCCGCATGATGGGTGACACGCATCACCGCCAGGTCTTCTTCCAGCACATCCTGGTTGATCAATTCCATGGAGTCCTGGTCTTCGCCTATGCGTATCCGTGTGCGCAGAAACTCCTGTTGGTAGGATTTAAAATCCAGAAAAAATTGTTCAGAAGCAAGAATTACACGATGCTGGTAATGCTGATCCAGGTGCTCCTGGCTTTGGCGCAACTCCCGGATCGCATCAATAAAGCTTCTCTGCACACTATCGCTTACCGCCTGTTCCGCCAAGCTGAAAAAAAGCTCGTCCAGATGCTGAAAAAAATCGCCCATGCTGGCTTCCATCCAGCGCCGCAGATGTTCACTGAATTGGGCATGCAACTGCCTCTTTTGGGCCAGCGTCAAAGGATTATTTGTTAACTGCGACATATGGACAGCCAAATCCGGCCAAATTGCTCCTGTTGCAAACCGACATTTATCTGTCAAACGGATTCAATGCCCAGTTTGACAGCAATACTGCGACTTATCCAACCGTGGACAATATTCCTTTGACCCAATTCACACTGATTTACGGGTTTGCTCAAACAACCTCAAGATCCATTTTATAGATGAAATATCACTTGATTTAAAGTTAAATATAAAATATTTTTCCAACCCATTGAGCCGGAAGGATTATACCTCATAAATGCTGCATTTTGCTAAGCAATCTCCCTGACCATGAACACAGCCTCCCCCTCCTGGCTTTCCAGCGCCCGTCATTGTCCATCGCCAAATTGCGACGACAGGCCGGCAGGCGCCTTGATCGATTTGCTGGTTATCCACAATATCAGCCTGCCTCCAAAACAATTTGGCGGCCCATGGATCGAAGATTTTTTTCTCAACAGACTGGACCCTTCCCAGCACCCCTATTTTCAGGAGATTCACCACCTCAGGGTTTCCGCCCACTTTTTGATCCGGCGAGACGGGGAAATCCTGCAGTTCGTTCCAATGCACAAACGCGCCTGGCACGCCGGCGAATCCTGCTTTCAAGGGCGCAGCCGCTGCAATGATTTCTCCATCGGCATCGAGCTGGAAGGCGCTGATGACATTCCCTATACAGATACCCAGTACCAGAGACTCGCCTGGCTCAGCAGAGCCGTCATGGAAGCCTGCCCGGCGATCTGCAAAGAACGCATTGCAGGCCACCAGGACATAGCGCCAAACAGAAAAACCGATCCCGGCCCGGCCTTTGATTGGCCCAGATACTTGTCCCTGTTGGAGCCGCAGTGAACAACTTGCTACAACGGTGCCTGCTGCTTACCGCCCTGGCGCTGTGCAATCCGGCGATTTCCGAAATCAGCGTAAGGGACGACCTGGATCGGGAAATCACTCTCGCCACGCCGGCAGAGCGCATCATTACCCTGGCGCCCCATGCCACGGAAATGCTGCTGGCCATCGATTCCGGACACAAAATCATTGCGGCCGCCCACTTCTTTGACTACCCCCCCTCCATGAGGGATGTCCCCAAGATCAACACCCTGGGCGGCCTGGACAGAGAAGCCCTTCTCGGCTACCAGCCTGATCTGGTGATTGCCTGGGCGTCAGGCAACCGCCCGGGCGATCTGCAGTGGCTGGCGGACTCCGCCATCCCCGTATTCATGAGCGAACCAAAAGATCTGGCAGCCATTGCCGCCACCCTTGAAAAACTGGGCGCACTGAGCGGCGAAGCGGAAAAGGGAAAGTACGCTGCAAACCGTTTTTCCACACGAATCGCCGATGCCTGCCAACAGCGGCGCAATTCCCCAATGGAAAGCGCCTATTATGAAATCTGGCCCAATCCCCCCATGACCATCGGCGGCAAGCACTGGCTGAACGAGGTTCTGCAACTGGCCCGGCTCCGCAATATTTTTTCCTTCGTCCCCCGCGCAGTATTCACGGTTTCCATGGAAAGTCTGCTGGCCCATCCCCCGCAGGTCATCCTCACAACCCGACCGGCCCCGGCGCATCAGCAAGGCAACGCCAGAGTCATCCTTGCCAGCCCCACCCTGGGAAGGCCGGGGCCGCGCATCGCCGAAGGGCTGGAGCAACTCTGCCAAGCTTTGTAGGAATATTCCTACAAACACTTCCTCTCTTCCTTACAGACGGGAACCAGCGGAACTGCGACACTGTATCCGTCGCCAAAAACAGGGATGTGCAAGGAAGAAGTCGTACAAGGAAGAACAGTCAAGGAAGAATCAAGGACTGAACAAGCCAAGCCAGGCGACAGCCCCGACCACAACAGGATGTGGCCGGGGCTTTTTTTGCACATGGACGTGCTTATGCTGCGAGCGCAAGGATGCGCAGGAGCAGTATTGCACACGGATGTGCTTATGCTGCGAGCGCAAGGATGCGCAGGAGCAGTATCGCCCAAACTGGCACCGACAGTAAACTCTTCCAGCACCCCGGATCGGTGGGGCAAGGTATCGGACACCTCGAATCCCCCGGTTTTCAGCATGCCGGCACGGGCCAGCACCCGGCTTATGGATTCTGGCCTGCGCCGGAATAACCATGCATCGGAAACACCCTACTGTTGTTATCTACGATCCGCTTGCGTCCAGGATGCCAGCAGCATAATCACCACACCCACGGTAATTGCGCTGTCCGCGACATTGAAGGCCGGCCAGTGCCACTCCCGCCAGTAAAAATCCAGAAAATCCACCACCTTGCCCAGGCGCACACGGTCGATGAGATTGCCCAGGGCCCCGCCGAGAATCATGCCCAGCGCGATGCCGGTCAGCCGCTCCCCCCTGCGCAAGCGCATGAGCCAGATCACCAGACCAATCGCTATCAGGCTGGTGAGCACGATGAAGAACATGCGCTGCCACCCCCCCGCATCACTGAGGAAACTGAAAGCCGCTCCCGGGTTGAAAACCAGGGTCAGGTTGAACACCGGCAATACGGGCAGCACCTCATAGGGTTCGAAGACCGACAGCACCCAGAGTTTGGTGAGCTGGTCCGCCACCACCAGCAACAGCGCCAGCAACAGATACGGACGGGCTTTCAGCCGATCAGCCATAACGCCGGATTTCTCCCGCGCCTTCCACATTCTCTACGCAGCGGCCACAGAGTTCGGGGTGTGCTGCACTGGCCCCCACATCCTCTCGATGATGCCAGCAACGCACACATTTGGGGTGGGCGCTGGCTCGCGCTTCCACGGCAAGCCCCTGCAGTTCGCTATCCATAGCTGCGCCGCTGCGTGCCGCCAGGGGCTGTAACCGGGCAT
>JAMOMB010000066.1 GCA_027068795.1 Sedimenticola sp.
AGTGCCCACAAATCCTTCTGCAGCGCCTCCGATGCTTCTTCGAAGGTTTGTTTGACAAGAGGAAACTGCTCAGCCAGCGCACCGAGCATGCCAATGCTCTGGGAACCCTGGCCGGGAAAAACGATACCGAGATGTGTGGTCATAATGCAGAAAACACTAATAATTGAGTAAAACAGAACCCCAGGTGAATCCCCCGCCGAACGCTTCCAGCAGCAAGGTTTCACCGCGCTTGATGCGTCCGTCTCTTACAGCGGTATCCAGCGCCAGGGGGACGGATGCGGCAGAGGTGTTGCCATGTTCGCCCACAGTCACCACCACATTGTCCATATCCATGGAAAGCTTGCGCGCGGTGGCCTTGATGATGCGGATATTCGCCTGGTGGGGAACCAGCCAGTCGATATCCGATTTCTGCATTCCATTGGCCGCAAGGGTTTCGTCCACGATGCGGCCCAGAGTGTTGACCGCCATCTTGAAAACCTCGTTGCCCTTCATTTGCACGAAATGCGGATCGGCGCCATCGGCTTCCATGTCGAACCCTCGGGATATGCCGCCCGGCACATGAAGCAGTTCTTCATAAGCGCCATCCGCATGCAAATGCGTGGACAGAATACCAGGGTTGTCCGCAGCCTCCAGGACTACGGCGCCAGCGCCATCACCGAACAAAATGCAGGTGCCACGGTCGTTCCAGTCCAGAATGCGGGAAAGGGTTTCTGCGCCGACAACCAAAGCGGTGCGGGCAGCGCCGGTCTTGATAAACTTGTCTGCCACGCCCATTGCGTAAACGAATCCGGTGCACACTGCCTGAATATCGAAGGCCGCGCTACCGTGGTTTCCCAGGCGTTGTTGCAGCAGGCAGGCAGTACTGGGGAAAATCTTGTCCGGCGTGGTTGTCGCAACCACGATCAGATCGATTTCCTGCGCGGTTTTTCCCGCCGCCCTCAGGGCTCTCGTGGCGGCCTGTTCCGCCAGGTCACAGGTAGTCTGTTCCGCTGCGGCAATATGGCGTTTTTTGATGCCGGTGCGTTCCTGTATCCATTGATCGGAGGTTTCCACCATTTTTTCCAGATCATGATTGCTCAACACCTTCTCGGGCAGATAACTGCCGGTTCCGGCGACTCTGGAATAAATGCTCATGCCGAGGCCCTCTGATCCGCGAGGTGCTTGCTGACGCCTTCCTCGATACGCGCGGCAATATCAGCCTGTACGGCTTTTGCAGCTATATCGATGGCATGGGCATAACCCAGGGCGTCCGTGCCTCCGTGGCTCTTCACGACCACGCCCCGCAATCCAAGCAGGCTTGCCCCGTTGTAGCGGCGCGGATCGATACGGCGGCTAAGGCCTTTCAGCACCGGCAAGGCAACCAGGGCCGACAACTTGGTGAAGATATTGCGGTGAAATCCTTCCTTGAGGTTGCTGCGGATCATTTTCGCCACGCCCTCGCTGGTTTTCAGGGCGACATTGCCGATGAAGCCGTCCGTGACCACGATATCCAGTTCCTCGTTCAGATAGATATCATCCCCTTCCACATACCCTATATAGTTCAATGAAGTATGGCGCAACAGCTCATGGGCGGCCTTGACCTGTTCATTGCCCTTGATTTCTTCCTGACCGATGTTGAGCAACCCTACCGTCGGCGCGGGAATGTCGTCAATGACAGTAACCAGTTCCGAGCCCATGACCGCGAACTGGAACAGATGCTGGGCGCTGCAATCCACATTGGCGCCAAGATCCAGCATCCAGGTGCGGCCATTGATGGCGGGCAACGCAGTGATAATGGCGGGCCGGTCCACATTGGGAAGCATTTTCAATACAAAGCGCGCGGTAGCCATGAGCGCGCCGGTATTTCCCGCGCTCACGCAGGCATCCGCAGCGCCCGACTTCACCAGGTTGAGGGCGACGCGCATGGAGGAATCCTTCTTCTTGCGTAGCGCCTGGGAAGGCAGCTCATTCATGCCTACTTCCTGCGAAGCGCCATGAATGCTCAGGCCCGCGGGCGGCGTTCCGCCAGGCAGATGGCCAAAAATGCTTTCTTCCCTGCCCACCAGGATCAATTCATGGCCGGGATGGTTCTGCAAATAATTCAGGGCAGCCGGGACGACCACGGAAGCACCGTGATCACCACCCATGGCGTCCAGAGCAATCGTGATTTTCTCAGTCACAAAAGAAACTCCGGAAATGATTCATACCGGAGTCAGCTTCAACACGGTTGCCGAATCTGTTGGGCACAAGGTACGGGTTCACGAACTGGGTTCGAGGCTTTTTTCAGTCGTTGATTACCTTGCGGCCACGATAGAAACCATCCGGACTCACATGGTGGCGCAGATGCGTCTCACCGGAAGTGGGATCAATGGACAAGGTTTCCGGTTTGAGGCTGTCGTGGGAACGGCGCATGCCTCGTCTGGATGGGGTTTTACGGCTTTTTTGTACGGCCATGGGTATCTCCTGCAATTTCTCAATGGTCGTTCTTGCCGACATGCAAGCCGGCGAGAATGGCGAAAGGGTTGTCTTCTTTCTGTTCAGCTTCTGGCAGGCGATGCGCCTTGGCATCCGCCCGCCGGTTACAATTTTGTTCTTTGTGCCGCGGCGACGAAGGAATCCCGAGCAGCAGCTCATCCTCAATCAGTTCAGCAATATCCAGGTATTCGCCGTCTTCACTCAGCAATGGCTCCAGCTCTTCCGGCAGCTGTTCGGCTTCCATGTCACCCTGAACCAGGGCCAGCATGATCGCGCTGTCCACCTCCTGCACCATGGAATCCAGACACCGCTGGCATTGCAGCACCAACTCTGTGGTTACCCGCAGCCCGAGAATCGGCCGGTTGCGCTTGTCCCTGCCGAACCTCAAAACAAACGCCGCTTCTCCATCGGCAAAAGCCAGAAGCGGCGCCAGGCGCGGCAGCGAATCCAGTTTTATGCGGCCCTCGAGAGTTTTTCCCTGCTCGGCCAAGCGCCACGGATCTACGCGATCAGGAATTCGCTGCAACATAGGCGGCGTATGATATTGAAATTCGCCATTCAGGTCAAAGGGTTTTCCTTGTATGCTGGTAACTTATGCCGCCTGACCAGAAATCTCGCCCAGGGTGCTGGCGGGCTTTTCCTTGTGGCAGCCATGATTGGACTCCTGACCACGACGAACCAGATCGGCAAGGCTGATTTCTTCAATAAATTCATATATTTGCCTACTAAGGTCATCCCACAGGCTGTGGGTCAGGCAGCGCTGCCCGCCCCGGCAGTCCTCTTTGCCCTGACAGCGGGTAAACTCCACCCACTCGTCAACGGCGCAAATGATATTGGCAATGGATATCTCATCGGCATCCCTTCCGAGGAAGTAGCCGCCGCCAGGACCGCGCACACCGCGAACCAGCTTCTTGGCCCGCAAAGCGGCAAACAGTTGCTCCAGGTAGGAAAGGGAAATACCCTGGTTCTCGGAAATATCGGAAAGGGTTACCGGGCCGTCCTGACCATTCAGCGCAAGATCCAGCATGGCGGTTACCGCATAGCGGCCTTTTGTAGAAAGTCTCATGTCTCAACTCCTGTGTATTTTGTGAGTGATTATTACTTAGTAAAACACTAGGAATTTAAGAATAGCATTAACCTTGCATTTTAGTCAAGAATTCCTCATTGGCCGTGAATCGATGCTGCCGGGCGCCACAAAATGACAGCCATTTGGAAAGGAACACATTGATCTTCCACTTGTTGAGAAGACCGGGATGCTGGTAACTGGCCTTGATGGGCAAGGCCTTCTGGCGAAGACTGACGACTTCAATCTGCCTGGCATCGTGATAAACGCGCAGCAAGGCGTCAGGATCCGCACATTGCCCTTGTTCATGGGCAAAATAGTAAGTCAAATGCACCACTGTGGTGTAGGGCGTCTGCTCCAGGACTTCCAGAAAAAGATCCATATGCCCCGGACGACAGGATGCGTACAGCCCCTTCATCGCATGCAGCTGCGGAGCCAACGCCAGTAACAGGTGGTAGTTTTCCTCACATAGATCAAGCAGCTTTCCCACCGTTGGCAGGCAGTCGAGCAGCTGGTCCGTGCGGGAAATCCAGGGGTATTGCATACAAACCCGATCAATCAAAAGCGCAACAGCGGATTACCCTGGACGACAGAAAGGCCGGGAGCGCGCCGCCTCCCGGCCCTTGCCCTGTGAAAAAGCCGAAATCAGGCGTTGCTGGCGCCTGCTTCCGATTCCGCAATCTGCTTGCGCACATCATCCATATCCAGGCTTGCCGCCTGCTCGACCAACTGGCGGAACGAGCCTTCCGGCAAGGCGCCGGCTTCACTGTAGATTATGACCTGGTCACGAAAAATCATCAGGGTGGGAATCGAGCGAATCTGAAAATGTGCTGCGATTTCCTGTTCGTCTTCGGTATTGATCTTGGCAAACACCACATCGGGAAAATCTTCAGAAACCTTTTCGTAGGTGGGAGCAAAACTTTTGCAGGGACCACACCAGGGCGCCCAAAAATCGATGATCACAAATGCGTTGTTGTTGATCGTATCTTCAAAATTGTCTTTGTTCAGTTCTATAACAGCCACCAAAGGCCTCCTGCTTCATGCGGTGAATATATTGCGGCGTCAATGGTATAACAAAAACCGGGGATTCCCCCGGCTTTTGTTGGATACCCGCAAATCATCTATGCCTAGCTATCCAGCCCGGAAAAAATGGCATCGCGTATTTCATCCACGCTGCCAACACCATTGACCTTGACATATTTAAGTTTTCCGGCATCCGCCTCTTTTGAGTAGAATTCGATGAGCGGCTCGGTCTGCTCATGATAAACCCGCAACCGCTCCTTTACCGTCTCTTCCCGATCATCGTCCCGCTGGATCAGATCCTCGCCGGTAACATCGTCTTTTCCTTCCACTTTCGGCGGATTGAACACGACATGGTAGGTTCGTCCGGAAGGCAGATGCACACGTCGTCCGGACATGCGCTTGATGATTTCTTCGTCCGGCACGTCGATTTCCACCACGGCATCGATTTCGATGCCGGCTTCCTTCATGGCTTCCGCCTGGGGAATCGTGCGCGGGAAACCGTCAAAGAGATAACCGTTCTTGCAGTCGTCTTCCTTGATGCGTTCCTTGACCATGCCCATGATGATGTCGTCAGAGACCAGGCCGCCCTCATCCATGATTTTCTTGGCCGCCTTACCCAGTTCCGTGCCGGCCTTTACATGAGCGCGCAGCATGTCTCCCGTGGAAATCTGGGGAATGTTGTATTTTTCCTTGATGAAATTCGCCTGTGTACCCTTGCCGGCGCCCGGCCCACCCAAAAGTATGATTTTCACTATTTACAGCCCCCAAAAAGTAAGTTGGTATAAGTTCCGTCGCCTGAGTGTGCCACAGAGCCAGGCCGTTGAATATTCGAGCCTGCAAATAGCCGGATTCGCCCGGCTTATGGGGAACAAGGGGAACAACTATCTTGTGCGAGTTATTTCAACAGGATCAAAGCCTTGCTTTGCTTTCTTCCAGCGAAGTATTACACGGTATTCCTTGCCATCGTGCAGCATGCCGTCGATTCGAATGTCATTGTTGCCAGGCGAATAGATGCTGGCGTGGTCCAGGGAAATGCGATTGTCGTCCGCCACCCAGGAATTGTCGAAACGCTCCACCTGGAAGTTGACGGTCTTCTCCAGGACATTTCCCTGGTTGTCCCGCGCCACCAGGCGATACTGGTGCTGCCCGGCAGGAAGAGCGCCAAAATTGGTGGCGAAAGAAAAGCCGGAATCCGCCGAACCCGGGTAATCCGGGTAGCTGTTGCCTACATCCACACGCTTGCCGTCATGATCCAGATTGCCAAACAACGTCCCGTTGCGATACAAGGTCAGGGAGGCCAAAGGATACTTGGAAACCACCCACCCCCGGAACGTGCTTATGCCGGATTTCACGTCCCCTTCGAAAGGTTCTTCGATAGACAGGCGGATGGGGGGATCATCCGTACCGGTATTGCTGCCGTACAAGGCCTGTAAACCCGCAATATCATCCGCCTGCAAGGTATAGGTGTTGCCGATAATAGGCGCCATGATGGCGGGATTGCTCTCCTCGTGATCCAGCCCCAGGGTGTGGCCAAGCTCATGCAGGGCCACCCGCCGGAAATCAAACCGGGATTGTTGCACGCCGTTGTAGATATCCCACGGTTCCGCATTGTTGAAGAACATATCGGATTCGACCGTCTCCTGGGGTTTGTTCCGGAAGGTATAGTTGACCGTAATCGCCAGGGTTTTCTTGCCGAAATCAACCGTTTCCGGATTTCCGTCGTCGTCGATACTGCAATACCTGTCATGGAATGCAGCGCCATTGCGATAGCCGTCTTCCGGATAGTTGTCATGCAATCCTGCACAGGGGTGGGAGGGATTGGCGGTATTGATCTCGAGCTGGAAGGGACTGTGGGCGTTCCAGTCACCCGCGGCTTCCCGGAAAGCCTGGTTCCAGGAAATGCCGGAAAGACTGTACCGGTCACCATGCAATACGAAATCCGGGTAGATGGTGGTTTGGTTTCCCGGCCACTGGGAACCCATGAGCACATAGGCCGACGCGGGCAGAGACAGCAGCGCAAAAAACAGCGCCGCCCCAACAGCGGATCCATTCTTCTTCATTTTCATTGCAACATCTCCCTGACGGCAGTCTTGAAATCAGCAGGCTTCATGGGTAGATCCATGCCTCGCACGGGTTCGACCACCACGCCCAGCGCCGGCCCTTTGCTCATTTTCGCCTGGGTCGCCAAGCGTTTCCGGTCCAGCGCAAACACGGGCTCGCCATGCAAGGTGGTTACTTTCCGCTGCTGGAACTGTCGATCCCACTCCACCAGGAAATGCCCCTGGTGCCAGCCATATATGGGGTTGACCAGGCGTTTCTGGATGTCTTCAACGAAGTAGATGCCCTCTTCCCCCAGGCGCGGGATCTGCATATGGGAGACCTGCACTTTCAAATCCCCCCGGCTGCCGCCAACAAAGGAAAGTTCAAGCTGCGGCTGATCATACTCGCCCTTGATCAGATCCAGCACCTCGAAAGTGACCAGGGTGCGCAGCATACGGCTCCCGGGAGCGCCCACCACCCGGGTGCCCACCACCCGGCCTTCAAAAATCAGCTCGGCGTCGGCGGTCATCTCCGCCATGTCCGTCTGCATCAGGGTGGAAGCTGTCGCCAGCAGGGGAAACAACACCAGCAAAAGACTGCTGACAAAGATTCTGCGCCATCCATTCATTCCAATACTCTCCCATTTGCGTCAGGCCGGGCGCAGCAAATGGCGCGCCCGGCCCTGTCCCGTTGAAAATGCCCTATTTTTCGTCTGACATGTCCAGCATCAATCGGTTCAACCGATGCACGAATCCGGCGGGATCCTCCAGCTGCCCGCCTTCCGCCAGTAGCGCCTGATCATACAACAATTGCGCCAGTTCGCCATAGCGGGTCTGGTCTTTCTCCTGCTCCAGCCGTGCAACCAGTGGATGCTCTACGTTCAGCTCCATGATGGGCGTGGGCATGGGCGCATCCTGTCCCAGTTGTTTGAGCACCCGCGCCAGATTCTGGCTCATGTCGTAATCATCCACCACCAGGCAGGCCGGGGAATCGACCAGGCGGCTGGAGACCCGCACCTCCTTGACCTTTTCTCCCAGAGCCTCCTTGAGGCCTTCCAGCAGGGTCTTGTGTTCCTCCTGGGCTTTCTCCTGTTGCTCCTTGTCCTCTTTGCCTTCCAGCTCACCCAGATCCAGTTGCCCCTTGGTCACGGACTGGAAGACCTTGTCCTTGTATTCCGTGAGGTGGGACATGAGCCATTCATCCACACGGTCGGTCAGCAGCAGCACCTCGATGCCCTTTTTCTTGAAGATCTCCAGGTGGGGGCTGTTGCGGGCCGCAGCCAGGGAATCCGCCGTGATGTAGTAGATCTTCTCCTGCTTCTCCACCATGCGTTCCAGGTAGTCATCCAGGGAAACCGTCTGTGCATCCCCTTCTGACTTGGTGCTGGCGAAGCGGAACAACCCGGCCAGGCGCTCCTTGTTGGCGAAATCTTCCGCCGGCCCTTCCTTGAGCACCTTGCCGAATTCATCCCAGAATTTCTGGTACTTCTCGCCATCGTTCTTCGCCATTTTCTCCAGCAAGCCGAGAATGCGCTTCACGTTGGCGCTGCGAATGGTGTCGATCTTGCGATTGTGCTGCAAAAGCTCGCGGGAGACGTTCAGGGGCAGGTCGTCGGAATCCACCACGCCCTTTACAAAACGCAGGTAATGCGGCATCAGCTTGTCCGCCTCATCCATGATAAACACCCGCCGCACATAGAGTTTTACGCCATGCTTTTGTTCCCTGTCCCACAAGTCGAAGGGGGCGCGGGAAGGGATATAAAGCAAGGAAGTGTACTCGTTGCTTCCCTCGACGCGATTATGCACCCAAGCCAGGGGATCTTCAAAATCATGAGAAATGGATTTGTAGAAGTCCTTGTACTCCTCATCCGTGATTTCCGACTTGCTGCGCATCCACAGGGCAACGCCCTTGTTCACCTGCTCCCATTCGATTTCCCCGGCCTGGTCTTTCTTCTCGTCCTCTTCTTCGGCAGGCGGCGCTTCCTTGGGCATTTCGATGGGAATGGCCAGATGATCGGAGAATTTGCTGATGATCTGCCGCAAACGCCAGTTGTCCAGGAATTCCTTGTCGTCCTCGCGTAGATGCAAGGTGACTTCCGTGCCCCGATCCGGTTTTTCCACGGTTTCTATGCTGTAACTGCCTTCTCCCGTAGACTCCCAGCGCACCCCATGCTCCGGCTCCATGCCTGCCCGCCGGGTAGTGAGCGTCACCTTGTCGGCAACGATGAACGCCGAATAGAAACCCACGCCAAACTGGCCAATGAGCTGGCTGTCGGAAGTCTCGTCTCCGCTGAGGTTCTCCAGGAATTTTTTGGTGCCGGAACTGGCGATGGTGCCAATGGTTTCCATGACTTCCTGGCGCGTCATGCCGATGCCATTGTCGGATACCGTCAAGGTGCCAGCATCCTCATCCGTCCACACCCGGATCTTCAGGTCGGGATCCCCTTCGTACAGCGCATCATCCGCCAAAGCCTCGAAGCGCAGCTTTTCCGCCGCATCCGAAGCATTGGAAATCAGTTCGCGCAGAAAGATCTCCTTGTTGCTGTAGAGCGAGCGGATGACCAGGTTCAGCACCTGGCTCACCTCCGCCTGAAATTCCATGGTTTCTTTGTGTGCATCGATTGTCATGTATATTTTCTCCCGAAATACCGACTGGTTTTTAATTGGCTTTACATTTGGTTCGCCAACCGTCTTTTCAAGATCCGGTGAAAAAAATTTGCAAGGCGCACCAGACCGGCTTCACCAGGAATATTTCCACATCTCAAATCAGTATGTGAATTTCAGGCAATACCGTTAGAATGTGCGAATAAAGTAAAACTAGAGGAACGACCGTGAAAGAAAAACAGGTAGAAGTGGCCATTATCGGTTCCGGCACCGCCGGACTGAACGCCATGGGGCGCGTCAAGCGTGCGGAAAAGAGCTTTGTACTCATCAACGGCGGCGAACCGGGAACCACCTGCGCCCGGGTGGGCTGCATGCCGTCCAAGGCCATTATACAGGTGGCGGAAGATGCCCACCGCAAGACCCTGTTCGGACGCATGGGCATCGAGGGCTGCGAGGAGATGCGCGTGAACATTCCCGAAGCCCTGGAATACATGCGTGATCTGCGTGACACTTTCGTCGACCGTGTATTGTCCAACAGCACCGATCATCTCAGCGACGATGTCTTCATTCAGCAGTACGCCCGCTTCATCGAACCGGGCCTGGTCGAGTTGGAAGACGGCCAACACATCCGTGCAGACAGGTTTGTCATTGCCACCGGCTCCACACCCATCATCCCCAAAGCCTGGCAGGCCTTCGGCGACCGGATCATCACCACCGATGAATTTTTCGAACTGGAAGACCTGCCCCCCACCATGGCGGTAATCGGCCTGGGCGTCATTGGCCTGGAGTTGGGCCAGACCATCTCCCGCCTGGGCGTGGAAACCACGGGCGTCGACCTGGCGGAACATATCGGCGGCATCAGCGATCCGGAAGTGAACAAGGCGGCAATCGAGGTGATATCCAAGGAATTTCCCCTCTGGCTCGGCCATGGCGCAGAAATCACCGAAGAGTCCGATGGCCGCCTGCGAGTGAGCGCCGGGGAGCGAAGCGTGGTGGTGGACAAGGTGCTGGCGAGCCTCGGCCGCCGCCCCAATCTGGACAGGCTGGGCCTGGAGAACCTGGGAATCGAGCTGGACGAACGCGGTATCCCCGCATACAACCCCAACACCATGCAAATCGGCGACCAGCCCCTGTTTCTTGCCGGCGACATTAACGCAGACCGCCCCATCCTCCACGAGGCCGGGGACGAAGGGAAAATCGCCGGGTACAACGCCGCCCACGATGAAATCAAGGCCTTCCGGCGCAAAACACCCCTGGCCATTGTATTCAGTGATCCCAACATCATCAGCGTAGGCGCAAAGTTCGCCGAACTGGAGCCCGGCACCTTCAAAACCGGTGAGATGAAGATCGCCCCGGTAGGCCGCGCATTGATCATGGGGAAAAACCGGGGGGTCATCCGGGTCTATGCCGACACCAAGAGCGGCAAAATCCTGGGCGCGGAAATGGTCACGCCAAGGGGCGAGCACCTGGCGCATCTGCTGGCCTGGTGCATCCAGAAGGAAATGACCGTCGGGGAGCTGATCCAGATGCCCTATTACCATCCGGTAATGGAAGAAGCCCTGCAGGCCGCCCTGACCTCTCTCTACCACCAGGTGGAAGCCAAAAACCCGGGGCCCATTGCGGAGCTGCGCACTCTCGACGAGTAAAACTTAAAGTAAATAATAGGATAAGCGCAATACCTTATTGATTTTCATGGAGTTAAACAATGCCGTATTTCACCTATGAAGTGCTTGCCCACCCGGAGTCCGGGGCAAAACTGCTTACCCTTATCGAGACCTATGCGAAATACCGCGATGCAAAAACACGGATAAAGGAAGAAAGGGACAGGCATCCACAGCGCGACCCCCAGGAGTTCCGACTGGTATTCGCCAAAAACACGGTGGAGGCGGAAAAGCTGCTGAGCATCCCCCGCGATGAGCGAGTCATTGGCGATATCTGATCCTCCGGATATTCGCACAGGCGCAAACCATTACAGGCTTGCCAGCCACATGCGAAAACGCAGGCCCAGCCCCGTGGTGTAACCCACCGCCACATACCGAATCTGCCCCTGGGCGTCCACGACAAAACTGCTGGGCACCCCCCGGATTCCCCAACCTGCGCCTATGGCTCCACTCTCGTCCATCAGCACCGGGAAATCCAGACCATTGTCCGCCAGATGCTTGCGAATCTCCGCAGCATCCCCGGAATTCGTGGCTATGGTCAACACCGGGTAGTCCTCCGCCAGACGGTCGATGCTCTCCTCCTCCAGGCGGCAGACCGGGCACCAGGTCGCCCAGAAATGCACCAGCACCGGCGCCCCCCGATAGTCTTCCAGGCGTTTCATTTCACCCGACAGCATCATACCCTGCAATTTCGGCGCAGAACCGGCCGGAAGATCCCGCGTCTGCCAAAGATGCACGGCAAAGACCACCAGGAACACCAGCAGGATGTCCACTGCCCAGCGTCGCCAACGCGGCGCGGGTGATTTATCCTTGCGATTGTTCTCTCGGCCCATGGGTTTTCCTGTATGTCATCTGCAATCAGCATTCTACTGCCGTTTTACAACGCCCGCAGTACGCTGCCTGCCTGTATCCGCAGCATCCAGGCGCAAACCCTGGAGAACTGGGAACTGGTCGCCGTCGATGACCACTCCAGCGACGGCTCCCGGGAATGGTTGCGGCGGCTCGGACAGCGGGACGCGCGCATTCGCCTCATCAGCAACCCCGGCAAGGGGCTGGTGTCCGCCCTCAACCACGGCCTGCAACATTGCGGCAGCGAACTGGTGGCGCGCATGGATGCCGACGACATCATGCATCCCCGGCGGCTGGAAATGCAGCTGGCGCATCTCCAGGCCAGCCCCGCCCTTGTACTTTCCGCAACCCGGGCCCGCCTGTTTCCGGACAAGCTGATCCAGGCGGGATACCGGGAATACATGCGCTGGCAGAACCTGTGCTGCTCCGGCGCGGATATCGCCAAGCAGATCTACATCGAATCACCTTTCGCCCACCCTACGGTCTGCTTCCGCAAGACAGCGATTGAAAACATTGGCGGCTATCGGGACGGCATGTTTCCTGAAGACTATGACCTGTGGCTGCGGCTTTTTCATTCCGGTCAGGCCATGGAAAAGATCGATGAGGTGCTGCTGCACTGGCGGGAAAGCCCCGGCCGGCTCTCCCGCACCGATCCCCGCTGCAGCCGTGAATCCTTCGACCGGCTGAAGGCGGAATATCTGGCGAAAGATCCCCGCTTCCTCAAGCACAGGGACAATTTCGTCATCTGGGGCGCGGGACGCAAAACCCGCCGGCGCTGCCGCCATCTGCTGGATCAGGGCTTTCAGCCCAGGGCCTGGATAGACATCGATCCAGCCAAGATCGGCAACCTGCTGCAGGGCGTTCCCGTAGTGGACATGCAGTGGCTGAGGCAAAACCCCGCTTCTTTCGTCCTCATCTATGTAGCCAATCACGGCGCCAGGGAGGAAATTGCCGCAGCCCTGACGGCTGCCGGGTTTTCCTGGGGGAAGGGTTTTCTGCCCGTGGCTTAACCCGGCTTTTTCCCCAGGATCTCCAGGATTTTTTCCCGCAGTTGCAGGAGCTCCTTTTTCTCCGGGGCCTGCACAATGGCCCGGTCGATCCATCCCAGAGCCACGGCTGGCTCCTTGCGCGCCAGGTGGATGCGGCACAGATGAACGAAGCTGAAAGGGTTGTCCGGCGCATGGGACAGGGCCTCGCGGGCGGTTTTCTCCGCCGCTTCATATTGCGCGGATCGATACAGAT
>JAMOMB010000067.1 GCA_027068795.1 Sedimenticola sp.
CGGTCGGCGGCATGGGCCATCAGCCCGCCCAGGGCATCCACTTCCCGTACCAGATGCCCCTTGCCGATGCCGCCGATGGCGGGGTTGCAGCTCATGGCCCCCAGGGTGTCGATATTGTGGGTGAGCAGCAGGGTGCGCGCGCCCATGCGCGCTGCCGCCAGGGCCGCCTCGGTGCCGGCATGGCCGCCGCCGACAACAATGATTTCGTAGTTCACAGGATGAAACATTCGGCTATTTTACCCTGTCTGCTTTGCTATTATCAGTGGTTGTCATTGCTCACGGATTCACGACATTGCTGCCACTACGAGACGACCCCGCCCTGCAAACCCTTTTCCGCCAGGCCAGCGGCATTATTCTGGGCAAGCCCCTGGCCCTGCGCCTGTCCATGACTTGTCTGCTCAGTCAGGGACATTTGCTCATCGAGGACATGCCCGGCATGGGCAAGACCACCCTGGCGCATTTGCTGGCCACCCTGATGGGGCTGGACTACCAGCGCATTCAGTTCACCAGTGATCTGTTGCCCGCCGATGTCATCGGCGTGTCTGTGTATGAGCGCCGCACCGAGCGTTTTCATTTTCACGCCGGGCCGATTTTCGCCCAGCTGATTCTTGCCGACGAGATCAATCGCGCCACGCCCAAGACCCAGAGCGCCTTGCTGGAGGCCATGGAGGAACGCCAGATCACGGCGGAAGGAAAGACCCGCCCCCTGCCGCAGCCTTTCTTCGTCATCGCCACCCAGAACCCCGCCCACCAGGTGGGCACCTTTCCCCTGCCGGAATCCCAACTGGACCGTTTCCTCATGCGCATCAGTCTGGGCTATCCCGACAGCGCCACCGAGCGCCTGCTGCTCCAGGGCCAGGGGGGCAGGCACAAGCTGGATCGTCTGCAACCGGTCACCGGGCCGGCGGATCTTGCGCGTTGGCAGCAGGCAAGCCAGGAGGTGTTCGCGGCAGACGCCCTGCTGGATTATGTACAGGCGCTCATTGAAAACAGCCGCAGCCTTACCGATACCACCGGGCTTTCTCCCCGCGCCGGACTGGGCCTGCTGCAGGCGGCCCGTTCCTGGGCGTGGCTGGAAGGGCGGGAAAATGTACTGCCGGAAGACGTGCAGGCGGTATGGCCGGCTGTCGCCGCCCACCGCCTCGGCCAGGGCAGCGACGGGGAAAATCATGCCGCCCAGATCCTGCAATCCGTCGCCATTCCCTGAGCCATGGACAACCCTTTGCTGCGGTTTCAGCGCGTGGTGCGGCCCCGGGCCGATGGCCAGTCCCGGGTTTCCGGCCGCAAGATCTATATCCTGCCCACGCGCTACGGCATGGTGTTCGGCGTACTGCTCGTCACCCTGCTCATCGCTTCCATCAACTACGCCAACAACCCGGCTTTCATTCTGACCTTTCTGCTCACCGGTCTGTTCATACAGGGCATTTTTCACACTTGGCGCAACCTGCTGAATCTGCATCTGCAATGGCGGCATGCCGACCCGGTATTCGCTGGCGAAACCGCCTTTTTTCACTTTCAGCTCGGGGATGAAAAAGGGCGCGCCCATTACGCTATACAGCTTTCCTTCGCCGCCAGCGACAGCATCATCACCGACTGCCCCGCCAATGAAAAAGTGCAGATCCGGCTCCCCTGCGCCAGCACCCGGCGGGGCTTGCTCGAGCCGGGACGCATCACCATGGAAACCCGCTTCCCCCTGGGTTTGCTGCGCGCCTGGTGTTATGTGGAAACCAGCGCCCAGGCGGTTATCTATCCCCGGCCACTGCAGGAAAATCCCGGCGTCGCCAGTCCCTCCTGGGGCGCAGCGGTGGAGGGAAACAAGGGGGTGGGCACCGATGATTTCGTCGGACACCGCAACTACCACCCCGGCGATCCCCTCGGGCATATCTACTGGAAAGCCCTGGCGGGTGAAAAGGGCCTGCTGGTAAAACAATTTGGCGGCGACCGGGTAAACCGGTTCTGGCTGGATTTCGACGCCCTGGAAAACGCGGACACGGAAAAACGCCTGTGCATTCTCTCCGGGGCCGTACAGACGCTGGCCCAGGATGCTTCCTATTACGGGCTGCGCCTGCCGGATGAGGAGATCCCCATCGCCACCGGCGAGGCCCATCGCCACCGCTGCTTGCAGGCCCTGGCCCTGTACCAGGTGGAAAAATGAAGGATCTTCTCATCCTCAAGCCCCTTTCCCGGCCCTTGTTGTGGCTTACCGCCGCCCTGCTGGTGCTGGCGGCCATTCCGCACTGGTGGAACATGAGTCCCCTGGTCAGTGCCAGCCTGCCTTTGCTGGTGGCCATGCGCCTGCTGCTCTGGCCCGCGCCGGAAAAGCCCGCGCCCCGCCCGGTGATGCTGGCGCTGCTGCTCGCCAGCCTGGTGCTGGTGTTGTACCAGGCGGATCTCACCGAGGGCAGACAGTTCGGAGTGGCGCTGCTGGTGGTCATGGCGGGCATGAAAGTACTGGAGATGAAAACCCGCCGCGACCTGTATGTATCGGTATTTCTCGGTTATTTCATCCTCATCACCCTGTTCCTGTTCTACCAGAGCCCGCTGTTGACTTTCTATGTGCTGCTGATGAGCACCGGCTTCACCGGCCTCCTCGTCGCCGCCAACCAGACCCGGGACAGCCTGCCGTGGAAACTGCTGCTATCAAAGGCACTGGTCATGGTGCTTGCCAGCATTCCGGTCATGATCCTGCTGTTCGTGCTCTTTCCCCGCCTGGACGGGCCTTTGTGGACCCTCAATCTCGGCAGCGGCAGCGGCGTTACCGGCATGTCGGACAAC
>JAMOMB010000068.1 GCA_027068795.1 Sedimenticola sp.
GCCGGTCAAACGCAAGTTGCAAGGCATGATGCATGGCTATATCGACCTGATTTTCCAGTGGCGGGGTCGCTATTACCTGGCGGACTACAAGTCCAATTTCTTGGGCAACCGGCTGAGTGACTACAACCGGCAAAAGATCGAGCACAGCATGCAGCAGGCCTTCTATGATTTGCAGTACCTGCTATACAGCCTGGCCCTGCACCGTTATTTGCAGACCCGGCTGGAAGACTATCGGCCCGAAACGCATTTTGGCGGCGTGTACTATCTGTATCTGCGCGGTATGTCGACAGACGCCGGAACCGGGGTTTACCACAGGCCTGTTGAGGCGCATTTGCTGACGCAGCTCGACGCCCTGTTCGGGGGGAATGAGGATGTATAGCAGCTATGACCACTGCCGGCAGCAATTGCATGGCGTGGAGGCGATTGACTATTATCTTGCCGATTCTTTGTACGGACACATCCAGGCGGGAAATGCTCCCTTGCTGTTTCACAGCATCATGCTGCTTTCCGCCCTGCTGAGAGATGGCCATGGTTGCCTGAAGCTGCGGGCGGAAGCGGGGCAGTGGCATTGGCGGGATGAAGAAGGAAAGGGGGGATATCATTTTCCATCCTTTGCGAAATGGCGGGACGCCCTGCAAGAAGCCGCCCTTGCGCCCCGGAATGAAAAACCCCTGGTGCTGGATTGCGAACGCCTGTATTTGCGCCGCTACTGGACATTCGAAACAGGCGTGGCGCACAGCTTGAAAGCGTTGATGGCGCGTTCTTCCTTGCCGGACCAGGATCTGGCCAAGGAAGTGCTGGAGCAGTTGTTCCCGAGTGTGCCACCCGGGGATCAGCAGCGCCTTGCCGTCGCCAATGCCATGGGCGCCAGGTTCTCCGTTCTTTCCGGAGGGCCGGGAACCGGAAAAACCTTCACTGTCACCAAGCTGCTTGCCGCCATGCAGCGTTTGCGCAATCACCGGTTGCGCATCGCCATGGTAGCGCCTACGGGCAAGGCGGCGCAGCGCCTGATGGAGTCGGTGGTGGCCGCCAAGGCGGTCTTGCAGGAGCAAGGCGTGCTGACTGCGGAAGAGCTGCGGAGCATTCCGGAAAATGCAGCCACCTTGCATCGCTGCCTTGGCGTGATGCCGGGGCAGCATGAGTTTCGTCATCATTCCGGCAATACCCTGCCCCTTGATTTGCTGTTGGTGGATGAGGCGTCCATGATTGACCTGCCCATGATGTACCGTTTGCTGCAGGCCCTGCCCCCCGGCGCAAGCCTGGTCTTGCTCGGCGATCCTGATCAGTTGCCTTCGGTTTCGGCGGGTAGTGTGCTTGCGGATCTGACGCCAAGGCCGCATCCGGGGTACAGTGTGGAAAAACAGCGGTGGTTGCGGCGGCTCACGGGGGACGCTGTGCCGGTGGCATGCGGAAAAAATGCGGATTACCTGGGCTTGCTGACCGATAGCCGGCGCTTTGCCGGTGAGGGGGGGATAGGGCGCCTCGGCGCTGCAGTCATTGCAGGTGAGGCGGGGAAAAGCTGGGCTGTTCTCAAGGAGGAGATGCAGGGGCTGGAATTGCAGGAAGATGGGGATCTGCAAACATGGCTGGATGGCTGGGTGGAAGCCTATTATCAGCCGCTGTTGCAGGCCAGGGATGTGCATCAGGCCTTTGCGCTGTTGGCTGCGTTTCGCATCCTCTGCGTTACCCGCAGCGGCCCCCAGGGCGCGGAACAGGTCAATGAATATGTCCAGGCCCGGCTGCGCCACACCGGCCTGATTCCTGTAGATGGCAAATGGTATCCCGGTTGCCCGGTGATGGTGACGCGCAATCACTATGAGTTGGATCTGTTCAATGGAGATACCGGCCTTCTGTTGCGGCATGAGGGAAAGCTTCGGGTGGTTTTTGCCAGGGGAGACGAATTGCGTTATCTCAGTCCGTCCCGGCTTCCTTCTCTGGAAGCCGTCTATGCCATGACCGTGCACAAAACCCAGGGCTCAGAATTTGAACAGGTGGCGCTGCTGCTTCCGGAGAGGGATCAACCCCTGAATACCAGGGAACTGCTGTATACGGGTATTACCCGCGCCAAAAAAAGCCTGATGATCCGTGCCGGCGAACAGATATGGAAAAAGGCGGTGCGGCGCAGTGTAAGCCGCTATTCCGGCTTGTCGGAGCGCCTCTAGTCCTGCACGGTGATGGTGATTTTTTCCGATATCAGGGGTGGCTCCAGGGGTTCATGGGTTTCGTCGCCCAGCAATAGTTGCAGCGTGTGTTTTCCAGGGGGAAGGTTCAATATGGTTTCGGTTTCCCCGGCGTCGAAGTGTATGCAGTGTTCACTGCGGGGCAGGGGTTCGTCCATGGCAGGGGCGCCAGGATAATTGACGAGCAGATGGTGGTGACCGGCGGTATGCCGCCGCTTGTCCCGGGTTCCGGCCGGCACGATGCCGTAGCCTTTGATGCCAAATTCCACCTTGTAGGAAGTGCTGATGGTATCGCCATCTTGCAGGTTCTTGAAGAAGACGCTTGCATCTTTTCCGGGGGAATGGGCATAGGCGTCTGTGGTGAAGAGCAGTACGGGAAACAGAATCCCGATCTTCCGTTTGTTCATGGTTTCACTCCATACCATCTGCATTCGAATGCTGAAAAAAAGGGCCCCGGAGAGCCCGAATCATTCACCAGAAGGAGGTTTATTGTTGTTCAGAGGGACTTTTTCTTCTGCAATGCGATCAGTTCCTGAAGCAGGGCTTCGACATTCGCCAGGCGCTTTTCCATGTTCGCCATATGTTTTTTCATCATTTCCTGCTTTTGCTTCATCATTTCCGGGGTCATTGCACCCATGCCGCCATGGTGTGTCATGGCGCCTTTCATCATCTGTTTGTTGTCATGATTCATGCTCATGCTCGTGCCCGCAATTGCGGGAATGGAAATGGCTGCGGCGACTGCGGTTGCAGCGACTATGTTGGTAAGTTTCATTGGATTGTCTCCGGTGTATTTGATTGACCCTGCCAGAAACAGCAGTGGCAGGGAATGCGAACAGCATTATTTCAGGCCATAGCCCTCCGGATCCTGGTCATGTAAGGCGTCCCGGCCGGTGGGAAGGTCTGCTTTGGCATTTGGATTTATGGCCACATCTTCCGGATTGACTATATGGCTGCCATAGAGGTCGCCCTCCCCTTTCATGGCCTCTCCGCCAGGGGCGCCCTTACCATGGTCCATCAAGGGGGAAGCATACATGTCCGGGTTGCCGCCGAAATGTTTGTCATGCGCCCAGGCGGCGGTCGTGGTGCCGAGGATGGCGATGGCTGCGATGGTAATCAGTTTGTTCATGGTATTTCTCCTGTTTGATTTACACGGTTTGTTTGCAATATGGTCGGTCTTTGTGAACGACTGCCTTGTACGTTGCAGTTTGCGTGCCAGTAGTGGAGAAAATGTTTTTTTCGCTTTTAAACAATGCGTTACATTGTTTTTTTGGGTGCGGCGTTTGTTGTGAAGGATGCGGAGGAGAAAACCGGGGCGTTAAAACATTCTATGATTCATTCAATCCGTATTTCTTGATTCGGCGTTCCAGGGCCGGGCGGGAGATTCCCAGGATTTCACAGGCCTTGCCCCTGTGCCATCGCGTGTATTGCAGGATGTGTTTCACATGTCTTTCTTCTATCTCATCCAGGCTGACAAGTTCCGCTCCGGCGTCTTTGCTGTCCACGGGCTTGGGAAGGTTCTGCCCGGAAACAGCGTTGTCGATTCCCAGTAGATCCGGGGTAATGGTGTCATCACGGCATAGTACGGCTGCGCGGGTGAGGATGTTCTCCAGTTCCCGGACATTGCCCGGCCATTGGTAGCCTTGCATGCGCGTCCAGGCCGTTTCCGAGATATTCTTGACCCGGGTATGCAGCCTCTGGTTGATTTTATGCAGCAAATGCTCCGTTAGCAGCGGCAGATCCTCCATGCGTTCACGCAACGGCGGCAGGGCGATATTGACTACATTCAACCGGTAATACAGATCTTCGCGGAAGCTCCCTTCGCTTACCATGGTCTCCAGGTCGCGATTGGTGGCGGTGATGATGCGGGCGGTAGTGTGCAGGGTTTCCGTGCCACCAACCCGCTCGAAGGTGCCCTCCTGCAAAACTCGTAACAGCTTGGCCTGGAGATTCAGGGGCAATTCTCCCAGTTCATCCAGAAAAAGCGTACCATCGGCAGCGAGTTCAAATTTTCCCGGCTTGCGCCGGTCGGCCCCGGTGAAGCTGCCTTTTTCATGGCCGAACAGCTCGCTTTCCAGCAGGTTTTCCACAATGGCCGAGCAATTGACTGGCAGGAACAGTCCAGGCCGTTCCGAGTGGTGGTGGATGGCGCGGGCGACAATCTCTTTGCCGGTGCCGCTCTCTCCGGTAATGAGAATGCTTGCCTGGCTGGCGGCTACGCTGCCGATGGTTTTGAGTAAATGGGTGATGCCGGGGCTTCTGCCGACGATCTGGTTGATGTCCACCTCGTAGTTATTGGCCTGGCTGATGGCATGCACCTTGCGCGACAGCCGGTGGCTGTGCAGGGCGTTATTCAAGGTGGTGTCGAGTTCCAGCTCATCCATGGGCTTGCGCACGAAATCATAGGCGCCCGCCTTCATGGCCTCGATAACCAATGCATTGTCTGATACGCCGGTTACCATGATCACCGGTGGGGCATCCTGCTCCGCCTTGATTTCTCGCAACAAATCCATGCCGTATCCATCGGGCAATTGCTGGTCGAGAAGGATGGCGTCCGGGGTGATGGTGCGCAGTTGTTTTCTGGCTTGCGCCAGATCAAGGGCGACCAGTGGCGCATGTCCCAGATCTTCGAGGTGCATGGTCAGCAACTGGGAAAAGACTTCATCATCTTCAACGACGAGTATGCTTGCCATGAGGGGCGCTCTGTAGCCGGGTCAGGAAGAATATACCAGCTATTGTATGCCAGATTGTTGAATCGGCAATCAAGTGTTTTGCTTTTGGGGTGCCGGTTTGGCAAGGAGTGCCGTTTCGTCAAGCGACTGGCAAGCCATGATTTGCAGGCAAAAAAGGGGGGGAAGGTTGGCAGCCCCCCTCTCAACAAGAATTGTGGCTGTCGAGGGGGGGGAGGGCCTGCTAAAACTTGAAGTTGATTCCCGCATATACGGAGCGCCCCATGCCCGGAGCCGCAAGCCCCCAGGGAACATAAGGCTTGGTTGGATTGGTGCCGGTCATGGTGACTCCCTGGCCCATGTAGACGCCGCCCAGGGGGTGGTTGTAGAAGGTATCGAAGACGTTTTCAATGCCGAAGTCGATGCGTACCCGCTTCCATTCATAGCTGCTGCGCAGATGAAGCAAGCTGTATGCGTCGGTTTGGAGTTCGTTTCTTTCCCATGATACCTCCGTTTTGTCATCGACCATCTCAACCTCGATGGTATTGGTCCAGCTGTTCAGTTTATGCACCACGGAGAGTGTTGCGTTCAGTGGCATCATGTTATAGAGATTGTCGTCCGTATCGTCATTTTTTCCGCGGACATAACCCAGTATGCCGGTGGCGGTAAAGCTTCCATAGGGGGTGTTTTCCGCCAGGGGGAAGTAGCCCGAAATATCGAGGCCGTACAGCCGGGCGGACTGGTTGACGAACTGAAGATAGACCCAGTCATCGGTTATGGTTTCCTGATCCGGCAGCCGGGTGGCGTCGATGTAGTCATTTACATAGGTGTAATAGGGCGTGAAGCTGAGTCCCCATTTCTCCTGTGAGGGATCGTGCAGGCTGAAAGTGGCGCTCAGTGTATGGGCGACCTCTGGTTCCAGGTCGAGGTTGCCAACATAGCCGTTGCCGTCACCTGCCCAGTTGATCATGCGCATGGCCATGCCGCCGGTTGACCAGGTATAGCGCTCATAGAGGTTCGGTGAGCGAGTCTTTCTGGCGTAGCCGAATTCCAGTGTCGTGGTGTCATTCGGGGTGAATCGCGCCAATGCGGTCAAATCGATGTTGTGGTCGGTTTTTTCGTGGTTGGCGGCATTGAAAGCGTCGGAGTCTGCGCCGTATTTTTCGTAGCTGTATCCCTGGACGTCGCCGGTATCCATGTCCACTCTTTCCCCGCGAACGCCAAACAGGGTCTGCCATTGCGGGTTCCACTGCTTTTCCCATTCCCCGTAGAGGGCCAGGCGGTCGCGTTCCCCGTCATTGATGTTCCAGAACGTATCAGGCCACATTCCTCTGCCGGATGGATCCCACCAGTCATCCAGCCGATACTGCTGAAATTCCGCGCCTATCCTGAGCAGTTCCCCTGCTGACAAGGGGATTTCCGCCTTTAGGGTTGCGCCGGTATTGTCTCCCTCGGTATCCATGGGCATGCCAGCCGCACAGCTGGGGCTGGGAGTACATGGTTCTCCATCCAGGTACCAGAAGAGCTTGTCGTCATAGAACTGCATTTTGTGCCGGGTATGTTCGTTATAGAAGCGAGCCTCGAGATCACCCCAGCCGTATTGCCCCTCGTAATGCAGATTGATTTGCTCACTGTCGTTGCCGGTCATGTCCATGCGCTGGTTTACCCATCCCTGGTAAGGGATGTCCTGTTCCCCGTATGTGAGCTGGAGCAGGTGGTTGTCCTGGCGCCAGGCCAGGGAGATGGATTGATTGGTAGACTCATACATGGTCGAGCCTACCTCATCTCCATCCAGCCATTCCCTGCCGGGGGCAGCGTAGCCTGCTGGTTTGAAGTTGTCCCCAGCCTTATAGTTGTCGGCTTTCACGGTAGACGCCTGATAGCGCAGGCTCAGGTTTTCACTGGCCAGGGTGGCGCTGAGGTTGCCGCCCTGTACATTTCCGTTACTGCGATAGAAGGCGCCGATTTCGCCGGTGGTCAATAATTTTTCGTCATTGTCGGCAAATTCCGGAGGGGAAGATTCCACGACAATTGCGCCACCGATGCTGTCGCCGCCAACACTGACGGGCGCTATGCCTGCATAGACCATGGCGGTATCGACATTGCTCGGATCAATGTAAGACAAGGCGGGATTCATGTGATTGCCGCAAGCGGAGATAAGATCCATGCCATCAACCTTGATGCGCAGACGGTCGTCGGCGAGGCCGTGAATGACCGGCAGACCGGAAACGCCGCCGCCACCTTGAATATTCAGCCCCGGGATGCCGCGCAGAAGGCTGGCAGTGTCACTGGTGGCCGAAGCCAGGGGTTTCAGCTCTTCTGCGCCGAGGATGATGGTGTTCAGGGTTTTTCGTCCTTCGACGATTATGGTTGGTAGCTCTTTTGTTTCTCCTTCTTTATCAACAGGTTCGTCGGCAGCCATGCCGGTTGTGCAAAAGCTGCTGCAAGCAATAAAGGGTATAAGTTGGATTTTTTTCATTCGTTAAGATCCTGCTTTATCTCTACGGCTGGAAGTTTTTCTGTGTAGCCGGGGAATTGTGATTAAACTGGTGGAGCACGATTTGCCGGCCAAGGCAGTGCGCTAGTGTATTGCAATCCATTTGCCAAACTGTTTCTGGTTCCCGCAATATTGTTTCAAGATGTTTCAGCGACAAATATTGGGTTCTGCAGAATGGAAAGGGTTTGGATGTGATCTGATGGCGGATGGTTATCCGGGTAGTGATGGGAAATAAGCAACGCAATGAAACTGTTTGGCCAGCTACTGAATACGGTTTGTCGTTGAAACTTGGCCTGGAGTGGCTTTGATGCCGGGTGGATTGGTATATGCGAATGTTCCTGAAAAATCTTGTGCGAAAGCAGAAGCCTTTTACAGTTTCCCTTGTCAGCTTTTTGCTGATGCTGGCCGTTGTTGTCATTATCGGCCTGGTGGGCGGCAGGCATATTATCGAGTATCTGCAGGGGCAGTTGGTGGAGCATGGCGTCAGCCATAACCAGGAAGTCATTGCCGAGATGCAGCCCCTGCTGGAGCACAGTTTCCAGGATGGGGTGGCGGCGGCGGTCATTGCGGCAAATTTTCAGGAATTCATCGAGCATGCCGAACCCTTCGGCGTACGCCTTTTCCTGATTGATCGCAGCAAGGGGGAAATCATTGCCGACAGTTCGAGAAGGGAGAAGCTGCCCTATCCCCTAAGCCGGTTGGTGGACGGCCCGGTACAGCAACTTGACGGGCGGCTGGTTCATGACCTGTCTGAGTGGCGGGGAACTGGGTGGCGCAACAGCGGGCCAGGCGCTATCGAATTGCTTTCCTTGCAGCCCCTGTCTCTGCCGGAACACAGCCAGCAACAGTGGACCCTGGGCGTCAGCAGTGATTTGTCCGAACTGCTTGCCCTGATGGACGAGTTGCATCTCCATCTGGATTTGGTGCTGCTGATCACCTATGGACTCATTGGCCTGCTGGGATTTTTGGTGTTGCGCTGGGTGGGGAGACGCTATGAGTCCAGCCTGGAGCAGCAGGTGGAAGCCCGCAGCCGGGAACTGGAGCAGGCGCAGGAGCGGTTGCTCGACCAGGCGCGCCTCGCCGCCATCGGCCAGACTGCGTCTGTGCTGGCCCATGAAATGCGCAATCCCCTGGCGTCCATCAAGCTGGCGTTGTCTGCGGTACGGCGTAGTGAGGGCTTCTCCAGCCGGGAAATACACCGCCTCGAACTTGTTGCAGGGGAAGTAGACCGCCTGGAAGGCATGCTTGGTCAAACCCTGGAATATGTTCGCCCCATCGTTCGGGGTAAGCAGCCCGTGATGCTGGACGCCCTGCTTGACAAGGTGCTGGCCCTGGAAGAGGCGCTCCTGGCGGAAAAGAATCTGCGGCTGGTTCGGAACAGGTGCTTGCAGTGCCCGGCTTTGCGTCTTGACAGCGAAAAGATGCAACAGGTACTTCTGAATCTGCTAAAGAATGCCAGGGAAGCCAGCCCGCAAGGGGGGGAAATCCGGGTCTCCCTGGAAGCGGATGGTGAGATGCTGGTTCTTGCGATCAGTAACCAGGGAAATGAATTGGCGCAGGAAGTGCAGGATCATGCATTTGATTTCTTTTTTACCACCAAGGCGCGGGGCACCGGCCTTGGCCTGGGTCTGGTAAAGCGTGTCATAGAGGAGCACGGGGGCAGCGTTGAGTTGCGTTGTGAATCCGGGAAGATTGTAGTGCGGGTTTTCCTGCCGGTGTAATGTTTTTCCCGACGGTGCATGCAATCACTGCCGCGCCGGAAAATGATTTGGATTATTGCGACCCGCATCACAATTGCTATGGGTAGATATTGGGTAGGCATTGGGGATTTTTTGGGTTTTTCAATGATTCTATGTGCATAATCCCCAAGGAAGAGATAGATTTACGCGCGTTTGAAATTACACAAGAATACAAAGGTTAGGGATTTATGAAGGAATCACGGAACCTGGCGATACGCCGTATGCTGGCCAAAGCGTTGTTACTGCTTTTGATTGCACCAGGGGTTGCATCGGCAGCCACACCGGTTACGGACTTGAGCAACCTGCCAGCGGAGAGTTTCGCCGGCGAGCAGTTTTGTTTTGATGCGCCCTTGAGCAATACGGGCACGCCGGGATTCGGCCCGTATTTGCGGCTCAAGCTGCCACCCGAAATTTCCTTCGATTCCGCAAGCTTTCTCAGTACCGGGGTTGCCACCCAGGTGGTGGGAAGCTTTCCGCCGGATCTGGTTGATCCCATCAGTGATGAAACGGTTACCGGCCCGGCAGGGTACAGCTTTATCACCCTGCAACCGCCGGTTGGCTCACTGGTAGCCGGCGCGCCGGCAATCAATATCCATATCTGCGCCACTATCGACCAGGCAGCCGCGATTGGCGCGCCGCTGGATGTGCATGTGACTCCTGTGTATCAGTTTGGTGACACCGCCACGGGAGACAATGGTCCAATCGCCGGTACGGAAATCACCGCAGCGGTGACTCCTGTCATCGTTATCTTCTCCAAAATCGATGAGACGCCGGAAACCGAGCGTCCCCCCGGCGCTTCCTGGCCCTATACCTATACGTTGAATGCGGATATCGCCAATGGCGGTACGATTCGCAACCTGGCGTTCAATGACGTATTGCCGGCGGCCCTGCAATATGTGCCGGGTTCCATCAGCATTAGCGGCGGCACTGGCTGTGTTTCGGCTGTAGCGCCGCCCAATATTTCTGTTTCCTGCACCGAGGCCACGGGCACCACCGCAAGCAATGATGTCGTGGTCACTTATCAGGCCCATATTGCCGATATTCTGGACGAGTCCGTCTGTGGCCAGTCCGATGTGATCAACGCAGCCACTTTTGACGCACAACGGGAAGATTTACCCGCCAATCCCGGCAGCTATCTCGATATTGCGCAGCAGGCGGACAATACCGTGATTTCCGCCGAGCATGTGACAGTGCAGAAATCCGTGTCTCCCGGCTCCATGGTGCCTGGGGATACACTGACCTATACGGTGAACATTCAGGTCAGTGATTTTGCTACGGTAAACGCCTTGCTGCTTGGGGATCTGCTGCCCGATGGCCTGGACAGCTTTGCCCATGGATCCTTTACCTACAATGGCGCGCCGGTAGCCATCGCGCCGGTGGTAGCCAGCAATGCGGATGGAACCACTTCCATCGTCTATGACCTGACCGCCGCCATTGGCGGCGCTATCGCTTCCGGCTCCAGTTTGACGCTCAGTTATTCGGCGCTTGTTCTCGATTTCTACAACAATGGGGATACGGTGAAGGCGCGTGATCCCCTCGCCAATGCCGCGGAAATTACCTATGGCCTGGCGGCCGGCGCCGTCGGTTGTACCAATCAAAGCACTGCCACCGCCGTGGTGAATGCCCCGGCCATCACCAAGGAAATCCTCAATCCCCAGGCCCAGTATCAGCCTGGAGATACAGTGACTTTCCGCCTGAGCATGAGCATTCCATCGGGCGATACTTCCGATATCGTGTTCGAGGATTTCTTTCCGCTGCCGGTATTCGATGTGAATGCCCTGGATCTGACCTACGGCAACGATATTCGCCGGGCGGCCACGGATACCATGAATCTCACGCCGGGAATCAGTATCGATTCCGCCGCCAACAGCCTCTCTTTGGCCTTTGCGGACGTCAATACCAACTCTCCCCAGATTGTCGCGGTGGATATCGACATGGTGGTACAGGATGATCCCTTTGCGGATGGCTTGCATCTGAGCAACCTGTTCCAGGCCAGCACCAATAATACGCCGCTGGCGCCTCAGGTGGATCTTACCCTGGTAGAGCTGAACGTGCGGGCGCCGGAACTGGCGTTCACCAAGGGCATCGTGAGCAGCAGCAATGGCAGCATTTCCCCGCCCCCTGCCACCTTGCCGGTAGACGGAAATCTCAGTGGCGCGGATGCCGGTGACCAGGTAGTGTACCAGTTCACCGTGGAGAATACGGGCGGCGCACCGGCGTATGACATCAATGTCACGGATGATCTTGGGCAGCCTGCCGGGCTTCTGAGCAACTGTACCCTGGTGTCCGTAACGGATGGAGCGGGGAATAGCCTTGCTTCCTCCCTTGCCGTAGGCAGCGCCTTTGCCGGCGCCTTGCAATTGACCGACCCTCTGGCCGCCAATGATGGCAGTATCGGCGCGCCCTATGGGGCGGACACCGCCCTGATCCAGGTGCAGTGTACGCTTGCCGGCAGCGTAGAGCCGGGCAGGGTGATCACCAATACCGGGTCGGTGACCTGGGCGTCCCAGCCCGGAGCCACTGCGTTTCCGGCCATCACTGATACGGCCAGTGTAACTGTCGCCGAGCCAACCTTTAGCAAAACCACGGCGGCGGCCAGCGCCACCATCGGGGATGTGTTTGCTTACACCCTGACCATCACCCTGCCGGAAGGCGTCAGCAATGGCGTTACCCTGCATGATGTGCTGGATCCCGGGCTGGCCTTTGTGGATCTGGGAACGAACGCCAGCATTAATGCTTCCGCCGGGCTGGCCACCAGTGTTGCTGGTGGCTTTGCCGGGGTGCTGGCGAATGCCAGCGTAACCAATGGCGGAAATACGCTGGATCTGGATTTCGGCACCATCACCAACAGTGATACGGTCGATGGAACACCCGAGACCATCACCATTACCTATGATGTGGTGGTGCTCAACAATGCCGACAGCAACCGCGGGGACGCCAAGAACAACAGCGCCAGGTTCCGCTACATACGCGATGGCGGCAATCAGGATTTGACGGCCCAGGCGACGGATATCGCCGTTGAAGAGCCCAACCTCCAGCTGGTGAAGAGCATCATCGGTGGCGGCAGTTACGATGCGGGAGATACAGTCACCTATGAGTGGTTTGTCAGCAATCCCACCGGCGCCAATGTCAGCGACGCCTATGACCTGGTGCTGTCGGACACCCTGCATGCCGAAACCACCTATGTTGGCGGAAGTCTTGCCATCAGTAGCGGTTGCCCGTCGGCCGTGACCCTGGACGATGCCGCTGCGCCTGTGCTTTCGGCGACCTGGGCGCAATTCCCCGTGGGTGAAGAGTGCCGTATTCAGTACCAGGTTACCCTGAATACCACCGTGCAGGCCGGTTCGAGCCTGCCCAATACCGCTGGCATTGACTGGACAGGCCAGCCGGGAGTGCTTTCCGGCCCGCTTTCCA
>JAMOMB010000069.1 GCA_027068795.1 Sedimenticola sp.
TCATATTGGCGCCAACCATGGCCCGAAAAAGGGGATCATGATTGCATTGGTCGTCTACATACTGATCGTGCTCTGGGCCTGGCGCATGCAGTCCATGTGGGAATTCTATGCGCTGGCGGTGGCAATCGGCCTGGTTCAGGGCGGCATTCAGTCCCTGAGTCGCTCCCTGTATGCACGGCTGATTCCCCCGGATCGGGCGGGCATGTTCTTTGGCGTCTACAACATGCTCGGAAAATTCGCCGCAGTGATCGGTCCCCTGCTGGTGGGCGGGGTGACCGTACTGAGCGGAGACTCGAGAATGGGTATACTGTCGGTATTGGCGCTGTTCGTTGCGGGCTTTCTGGTTTTGCAGCGGGTTGATCCACATGCAAATGGAGAATTGAAATGAAATTGCTCAAATGGTTTTTTGGCGTACTCTTTGGCGTGATCCTGCTGGCGGTCATTGCCGTGGTGGTGGCGACCCTGGTCGTGGATGAAAAGGCGGTGAAGGAGGAAATCAGCACCCGGTTTGAAAATACCACCGGGCAGCGCCTGTACCTCGATGGCCCGTTGAACTGGTCGGTGTTTCCCTGGGTGGGCATCAAGCTGGCGGATGTGCGGATTGGCAGTGCTCCCGGCTTCGGCGAGGAACCCCTGGCGGCGGTGCAGAAGCTGGATGTAAAGGTCGGCATCATGCCCCTGCTGGAAAAGAAGATTGCGGTAGATACCATCGTCCTGAAAGGAGTGCGCCTGAACCTGCGCAAGAACAAGGATGGCCGGACGAATTGGGAAGGTCTGGCCGGGACCGGTGAAGACAAGGAAAAAGAAGCGGCTGTGGAAGCGAAGGCCGGCGGGGAGGAGCAATCCCAGTTCGGTGATTTCGAGATCCGGCTCAAGGGTATCGAACTGGAGGATGTCAGCCTGCATTTCGCGGACGAGCAGGAAGACGTCAACGTCAAGCTGGATGACCTGGCGGTGAAGCTAGGCGAACTGGTTGCAGAAAAGCCGGTGCCCTTGCGGGTGAGTTTCAAGCTGGAAAATACAAAGCCCGTGATGAAGCTGGATTTCGCCCTGTCCACCGACATGACCTTCTCCAAGGACTATCAGCGCCTGGATCTGGCGGCGCTGGCCCTCGACCTGAATGCGGCGGGAGAGGGTTTGCCTGACCAGGGGGTAAAATTGGCCCTGGCGGCGAATGTTGGTCTGGACAACAAGCAGGGCGTGTTGGCATTGAGCGATCTTTCGGTTTCGGGCCTGAACGTGGACATCACAGGTGATTTGCGTGTTTCGGAACTGCATGCCAAGCCGAAAATAGAGGCCAAACTGGCTCTGCATAACACCAATTTGAAAGAACTGCTGGAAATCGCCGGGGTAAGCATTGCCACGGCGGATCCCAAGGCGCTGACCCGGGTTTCCGGAAAAATCCATGTGCTGCAGCAGGGTGAGGCGCTGACGGCCAAACCCATTGCCATCAAGCTGGACGACTCCAGCCTGGACGGAGAACTGAAGCTGCTTTCCTTCGACGGCCCCGTGGTGCGGGCCAGTTTCAAACTGGACGCCATCGATCTGGATCGCTACCTGCCGCCGAAATCCGAAGAGGCGGCTGCTGCGGGCAAGGAACAGGAACAAGCCACCACAGCAGCGGAAAAACCGGACTTTAGCGCCTTGCGCAAGCTCGATTTGGATGCAAGATTTTCCGTGGGCAGCCTGAAGATCAATGGCTTGACGATGCAAAATATCGTTCTCAACGTGAAATCACGCAAGGGCGTACTGCGCATGGATCCCGTCAGCGCCGCCCTGTATGAAGGAAAATTCCAGGGCGGCGTAACGCTCGATGTGCGCCAGGACACCCCGCGCTTCAGCGCCAAAAAGACTCTCAGCGGCATCCAGATTGAACCCTTGCTGAATGATCTCACCGGCAAGGCGCAGCTCAGTGGCGTGGGCGATATCAAGGTCGATATCAGCAGCATGGGGCTGGATGAGGCCGCCATCAAGCGTAATCTGAATGGTAGCTTCTCCGTCCGGTTCCGCGATGGCGCCTACATCGGCTTCAATCTGGCCCAGGCGATCCGCAAGGCTACCGGCCAGGCTACATCCGATGAACCACAGAAAACCGATTTTGCCGAGCTCAGGGGTACTGGCGTGATCAAGAACGGGGTGGTGAAGAATGATGATCTGTACCTGGCTTCGCCCGCACTGCGGGTGACGGGAAAGGGGAAAGTGGATCTGGTCAAGAACCAGGTGAATTATCTGCTTACCACCAAGGTGGTGGGATCCCTGGAGGGGCAGGGCGGCTCGGACAAGCTCAAAGGCGTGGCCATTCCTGTGCGTATCAAGGGTGACCTGAACAATCCTTCGCCTTCGGTGGATCTGGAAGCGGCCCTGAAGGCCAATGCCGAACACAAGCTGGAAGAGAAGAAACAGGAGCTGATGGACAAGGCGGGAGAGAAGCTCAAGGACAAACTGGGCACAGGTGCGCTCAAAGGCCTGTTTGGCAAATGAACGCCGATGCAAAATCAGTAATGCAATCGTGACAGGGGATCCTGGCGGTAATATGCGGCAAATTGCTTGTAGACTTCACTGCAGTGTTGCTTCAATACGCCCGGTGCGGTAAAGAAGTATTCGCTGAGGACAGCGAAGAACTCCGCCGGGCTGGTGGCGGCATAAGGATCAATGCAGTGTTCGCCTTTTTCCAGTTGCCGTAGCAATTGCTCATATGCCAGGCTGAGGGTGGTGCTCCATTCCTCGATGGGCATGTCCGGGTGTAGGGGCGGCATGCCGT
>JAMOMB010000070.1 GCA_027068795.1 Sedimenticola sp.
AAAGCTGATTTTTTTTACGGCGACGAAATCCCCGAAGCGGCGCTCCAGGTTTTCCACTTCGATGGGCTTGCCGCCGGTTTTCGGTTTTTCCACCTGTTTGATTTCAGGCGTGGCCTGGATGGCGTCCTCGGCTTTGCCCAGACGATTGATGAAGGCGTCTTCGAAGCGCGGCGGCACGGCCTGCAACTGCACATCCGCTATATCCGGCAGCAGGCTTTTCCCTTCCGGCTGAAAATCCGGGGCGGTGATGATGCGCACCCGGTCGCCATTGATGATGGCGTCGAGGATGCCCGGCCGCCGGGACAGGGCGGCCTGCAATCGCCGGGTGGAGGTTTGCTCGCTGGAAACCGTCCAGGTTCGCCCTTGCATCTCCTGGCTGAATGTTGCCGGGGGCGCCTGCCCCAGCACCTTTCCCTGATGCAGGAGCACCACCTCGTCACAGCGTTCGGCCTCGTCCAGATAGGCGGTGCTCAACAGTACGCTCATGCCCGCTTCCTGAACCTGGCTGTAGACGATCTGCCACAGCTCCCGGCGGGAGACGGGATCCACCCCCACCGTGGGTTCGTCCAGCAGCAACAGCGCCGGTGGGCGCACCAGGGTGCAGGCCAGTCCCAGCTTCTGCTTCATGCCGCCGGAGAGTTTGCCGGCAAGGCGCCGGGTGAAGGGAGCCAGCCCGGTCATCTGCATCAGCCGGGCGTATCGCGCTGCGCGTGCGGAAACCGGCACCCCCTGCAAATCGGCGTAGAGATCGAGATTCTCCTGCACGCTGAGATCCTCATACAGACCGAAGCGCTGGGGCATGTAGCCGATTACCGCCTGCACCGCGGCAGGCTCGTTTGCCGCGTCTATGCCCAGCACCTCCAGCGCTCCGCCATCGAGCTGGAGCAATCCGCAACACAGGCGCATGAGGGTGGTCTTGCCCGCGCCGTCGGGGCCGATGAGGCCGGTGACGCTGCCGGGCTTCACTTCGATGCTGACGCCGTCCAGCGCCAGTATTTCCTTGTCGCCGCTGCCGAAGCGCTTGCGTACATCGCGCAATATGAGCGCGGAGCCGTTCATGTCACTTGCAGTCGGGAATGGCGGCGGTGGGCGTCTGCAGGTCGATTTCCACCGTCGCCGGCATGCCCAGGCGCAATTCTTCCCTGGGGTTGCAGGTGAAAATCCGCACCTGATAGACCAGGCGGGTGCGCAATTCCGGGGTTTCCACGTTCTTCGGCGTGAACTCTGCGGTGGGGGAGATGTAGCCCACCCAGCCCGGATATTTTTTATCCGGATAGCTGTCGGTAATGATGCTGGCCGCCATACCGGGCTTGACCCTGCCGAGGAGGCCCTCCGGCAGATAGGCGCGCACCCACACGGGATTGGCGAAGGCCAGGGTCAGGGCGGGCTTGAGGGGGCTGGCCATGTCGCCGGGTTCGAGGATGCGGGTGCGGATGATGCCGTCTGCGGGGGCGCGCAGCTCGGTATTGGCCAGATTCTGCTGCGCCACCCGCAATGCGGCTTCGGCGGCTTTCAGGTCGGCCTTGGCGGCGGCGATGTCTTCCTTGCGGGGGCCGGCCTGCAACAGCCGCAATGCTGCGCGGGCGGCTGCCACCTGGGCCTGCGCAGCGTGCGCATTGGATTTTGCGGTTTCCACCTCTTCCTGGGAAGCAAGCTTTTTCGCTACCAGCGCCTGCAGGCGTTGCCAGGTGTCATGGGCGGCTTCCGCCCGGGCCCTGGCCGCTTCCAGCTCGGCGCTGGCCTTGTCGATTTCCTCGGGGCGGCTGCCGGCCTGCAGCTTGATCAACTGCTGGCGGCGGGCTTCGACTTGCGCTTGCGCCTGGGCCACCTGGGACTGGAACAATTCCTGGTGCAAGCTTGCCAGCAGCTGGCCCTTGGTGACGTGCTCCCCTTCTTCCACCAGTATCCGGTTTACATGTTCCGAGGCGTTGAAGGTAAGTTGCGCTTCACGGATATCGATATTGCCGAAAAGCGTAAGTAAATGGTTGTCGGATGCGGGCGCCTGAAAGCGGAACCAGGCAAAAACGGCAGCGCCGACAAGTAACACCAAAACAATGGGTAGCACTTTCTTCATGGATCTGCCCGTCTGTAGCGAAGCGATGGGGGCATCTTAGCAAAAGGCGCTGCTGGCGTAATTGATGCCGGTCATCGTGAAAGGCGGAGGCCGGGTTGATCCGGCTTCCGGAAGTCGAGGGGCGGGTCAGCGGGTAAAGAATTGTTGCTTCAGGGTCGCATGGAGGGTTTTGTCGTCTCCCAGGGGTTGGACTTCGATGGTGAATACCACAGATTCCTGGTTTTCCACCAGAAATTCGCCGATGTAATACACGGCGTCTCCTTCCTTGATTTCACGCAGGGGAATGGTGCGTATCTGCCCGCGGAGGTTGCGCGCGGTGACGCTCACCCTGGCCTCGGTTGCAATGCCGGTGGTGTCGGGCACGTCCTTGATTATGCTGATATTTATCAGCGCCCTGTTGGGGCTGCGGCGGATATGGTACTGCCCGGCCATTTCCGGTGACAGTTCGGTGCTCAAAAACGCGTTGTGGTGAATGGTGTAGCCTGCGGTTTTGGTGCTGTTTTCGGCAAACGCCGGCATGCTCAACAGCAAGCCAAGAAGGGTGAAAAAGAAAAGGGTGGTTTTGCGCATGACATTCTCCTGCGGGTTTCGGTGGTGGCCGGATCCTGCGGATCCGGACCGGCGTCCTGCCTTTGAGGAAGCTTGAGCCGGGGATTGTTTCCAAGTGTAACAAGCGATGACA
>JAMOMB010000071.1 GCA_027068795.1 Sedimenticola sp.
AAGCCGCGTGACCAGTGGCGTCCCGGCATGACCATGGACAAGCTGAAAAAGGAACTGGACGGACTGGTGCAGTTTCCTGGCTTGACCAACGCCTGGGTGATGCCCATCAAGAACCGTATCGATATGCTGGCCACCGGCATCAAGACCCCGGTTGGGGTCAAGGTGGCGGGTCCTGATCTTGAGGTTATCCAGGAAGTGGGCAGGCAACTCGAGGAAGTGATCCAGCAGGTGCCGGGTACGGTCTCCGTGTACTCGGAACGCGTAGCCGGCGGCCGCTATCTGACTGTAGATATCGACCGTCAGGCCGCCGCCCGTTTTGGGCTGAATATTGCCGATGTGCAAGAGGTGGTGCGTACTGCCCTGGGTGGAATGCGGGTTACGCAAACGGTGGAAGGGCTGGAGCGCTATCCCGTGAATGTCCGCTATCCCAGGGAAGTGCGCAATTCCCTGGAGAAGATCCGCGACCTGCCCATTGTCACCCCGGCGGGGGCGCATATTCCACTGGCGGAGGTTGCAGATATTCAAGTGGAATCCGGCCCGGGAATGATCAAGACCGAGAATGCCCGGCTCAACGGCTGGACCTATATCGATATCCAGGGGCGTGATCTTGGCTCCTATGTAGTGGATGCCCAGCGCGCCGTTGCCGAGCAGGTGAAACTGCCTCCCGGCTACTCGATTTCCTGGTCCGGGCAGTATGAATACATGGTGCGTGCGAAGGAAAAACTGGGCACGGTGGTGCCGGTTACTCTGGTAATCATCGTGTTGTTGCTGTATTTGAATTTTCGCAATCTGACGGAAGTCCTGATCATTCTGGGAACCTTGCCCCTGGCGCTGGCCGGGGGAATCTGGCTGCTGTATCTCCTTGATTACAACATGTCCGTTGCTGTTGGCGTGGGCTTTATTGCCCTGTCCGGCGTATCGGTGGAGATCGGTGTGGTGATGCTGGTGTACCTGAATCAGGCCCTGCGCCGCATCATGGATCAGGCGGCCCGCCAGGGCAAGAGCATTACCCGAGAGGATGTGCGCACGGCAGTAATCGAAGGCGCACTGCTTCGGGTTCGTCCCATCATGATGACCGTGGCGGCCATTATTGCCGGACTGTTGCCCATTATGTTGGGTGGAGGTACCGGCTCGGAGGTCATGCGCAGGATTGCCGCCCCCATGATTGGCGGCATGGTCAGCGCCACCTTGCTTACCCTGATTGTTTTGCCGGCTGTATTCCTGATCTGGAAACTGCGGGGTGTTCCCAAGGGGGAAGGCAGCCGGTTATCCAGGCAAAAGGAGGCTTGATATGAGCTTTGCGAAAATCGTGGCTATCGTGCGGCCAACGGCGGTGTCGGCGGTAGAAAAGCTATTGCAGGAAGAGGGTGCGCCGGGTGTAAGTATCAGCCATGTAAAAGGTTACGGCGACTATGCGGATTTCTATCGCAATGACTGGGTGGTCAGCCATGTTCGCATCGAAGTATTCATTGCAGAATCCCGGGCGCAGCAGATTGCAGAAAAGATCATGGATGCTGCACATACCGGGCTGGAAGGTGATGGACTGGTGGCCGTTCTTCCCGTATCGGCGATCTATCATATTCGCACGAAAAAACGTTGCGAAGAAGAGGCTTGTTAGGTAATCCCGGAACAAATCCATTTGCACCGGGATGAGAGATTGATGTGCACTTTCTTGAAAAGAGGATGGAGAACAGATTTTATGAAAATACAAAGAATTGTCTTGTTGTCGATTGCACCGCTGCTGCTGGTTGTGGGCGGCTGTGCGGAAAAAGAAGAAGGAGAAAAAAAGGCTTCAGCGGAAAAAACGGCGCCCCAGGTGGAAGCATCTTCCGCGACGGCAAGCCGTTGGTATTCCGATGAACAGGTAGCGAGAGGCGGAGCATTGTTCCAGCAGCATTGCGCCAGCTGTCATAAAGAAGATGCTTCCGGCAGCCCGGACTGGAAGAAGCTCAATGAGGAGGGCAAATTGCCGCCGCCTCCTTTGAACGGCAGCGCCCATACCTGGCATCATCCCTTGCCCCTGCTGCGCCAGGTGGTTCGCAATGGGGGCATTCCCATGGGTGGAAGCATGCCTGCATTTAAGGACAAACTTTCCCGGGATGAAATTGATGAAATTCTCGCCTGGGTACAGTCGCACTGGTCAGACAAAATTTATGCTACCTGGAATCAAATTAACCAAAGAGCAACCAAGGGAGAAGGTTGAACGGGCAAGGGAATACGATGCTTCCGATGCAACAAAGCGTTGAATTGTGCATCACTTTGTTGTGTTGGGGCCGGGCGCTTCTACCTTTGTCGTTTTCAGGCGCCTTTCAAGCCTCTGATTGTTTTACGGATGTTGTATGTAATGCTCGTTGGCACGGAAACTGCTGCTTTCTGTAGGGATAACATCATCCATTGCATGGTGCGCAGACTGAGGAGGCTTATATGGAACATCCAGTAAATACTAATGAAAGCAGGAAAGAAACCGATCCTGTTTGCGGCATGGAGGTTTCTGGCGAAAGCGAGTACCAATATGAATTTGCAGGTGTGAAACACTATTTCTGCAGCGCGCATTGTGAGGAGAAGTTTGTGGCAGACCCTGTGCAGTATATGCGCAACGATATGCATCCCGGAGCGGACAGCCATCCTGCAGTACCGCCTGACGCAAAGAAAGCATCTGTCCCAGTAGCTGCAGTCTATACCTGCCCCATGCATCCGGAGGTGATCCAGGATCACCCCGGCAATTGCCCGAAGTGTGGCATGGCCCTGGAGCC
>JAMOMB010000072.1 GCA_027068795.1 Sedimenticola sp.
GCCTTGAATTCTGCAGAATGGGTACGTCGTTTTCTTCTCATCGCTTTTCTCCTGAGCAGTTTACTCTTCTTGAAGGAAAGCACTTATCTTCGTCCAGTCTTTGTCCAATCTATGGGGTCCAGCTCTACCCAACCAAATTTCATTGTGAAGCAACAACATGGCAGTCAGTGGCCGCATTGGAAATACACAAAATGGCTCAACGGGGCATGTGGCGCTCCTTAAATACGCCAACCCCATTCTCCTTCTCGAAAAATCTGCATAGGTGGTAACCCTAGCTAGTGCAATTCCCAATATCCAAGCTGTTTTCGTGATGCTTAAATTCAATCATCGCCAAATGGCGATAAACAGGAAACTGAAACACGGTACCGAAGAAAACCGGGCCGGAAGTTAACCACAATAAACAGGAGAAAGAAAATGGCTGGTGGAATTGTAGGAGCAATAGCAGGTCAACTGGCAGGACAAATTGTTAATCAGACAATAAGTTCGATGGTGTCTCAGTTTGGAATGAGTAATATGCTCGGAGCTATTACAAATTTGGTCAATCAATCATTGGGTAAAGCCCTTCACGATGCAATAAGCAACGGCCCATTGCCTCAATTTATCCAAGATGCAGCACATCAGGTTATAGATGATATTTTGGGTGGCAATCAACAGCGTTGTTCTGCGGAATGCCAGCAGGCGGTAGACAACAGCGACCTTAGGAGCATGGTAGACCAGTTTGTAGAGGACTTTATCCAAGCATCGGTTAAGGAAGCCAATGAAGAGTGCCAGGGAAGTGGCAAAGGTGGGGATAACTGGTTGGTTATGTTGGCTAAGGCAATGGCGAAAATGCAGGCAGAGCACATGGATAAAATGGAAGCCGCACAAAAAGAAATGGGAAGTGCTGGGGATGATAAAGAAGCCTTCTTTGATGCCAGCGCCACTTTCCAGGCAGAATCCCAAATGTTCAAATTAGTTTCTGAAGCCCTTTCCACTATGGTTAAGAGCGTTGGTGAAGGACTGGCAAGCATCGCAAGAAAGCAGTAGCAATCCAGCACAGCTATAGAAGATATTTTGCAACATATGAAAAGGCCAAGAGTCTACTCAAGTCTCTTGGCCTTTTTTGTTCCTCAAGACTAAAATTGGCCTTTCCCTGGGCTAAAGTTAGGGAAACACGCTACCTAAGGAAACAATCAGAGCAGAAATGATAAGTTTACCTTCAGAGGTTGTATAGAATACTATTGCAAAGCGTAACCCATTGTACTTAAAGAAGATAGTGCAAAAAATCATTGCTGTTATTCTTCTAAGGAACCAGATAATGCCAGTCAATTTAGTGATGACTTATCGACTACTACTAATAGTTGTCTTGCTCCACTTTACAAATGATGCGATTGCGGAAAAGGGGGAGGATCCATTGTTGTCCAGCAGTGTGCGACAAGCACTGGCAGACAATGAATGCAGTGCTTCAACAAGCATATCGATTTCGGGTCCCCGCAGCTATGCATCCAGCCATTTTTGTGAGGCAATCAAGCAGATAGAGACCCTGGGATCCGTGGAAATCACTCCAGGCGCGAATGTCACTTTTCGATCTAGCAACCTGGTATTTGGCAACCAGTTCCGGGTTTTTTCCGGAGGTCGCTTTTCTGTCCAGAGTTTGACTGGAGTCAGCCGCTATTTAAGTGGAAGATTGTTCATCAGTAATGAAGGGCGCTACCTCGACCTTTCCAGCGGTGAATATGTATTACTTGCCCCCAACGATACTGAGCATACCATTCACCCTTCTTCAGATGGCAAGGAATATATAGAAACAATTGAGAACTACCGGCGGTTACGCAATGAATGGTGGAATAAGGATGCCATATTTATCCGGACATTGGACACGGGCTTGGTGGTAGATAGATTTGAGATTCCAGAGTCCTTACGCGGCGCAGCAAAGCTTTCCCCAGACCGCAGTCTGGTGGCAGCGATATGGCGTGATGAATCTTCCGGTGAATCATTCGGCGATGAACGACTAACAATTTTCTCCCGTAACGGCGAAGTATTGAGCCGCAGTTCGCAGCGACGCATAACCAGTTTCGATTGGTTACCAGACGGGCGGCTTGTGTATACCGTAAGCAATACCATCTATCTCACCATCCAACCCAACTCTCTTGATAGCATATCAATCAAAAGTTTTACATCATCTCAGGGGGAACCCGACTGGATTGCAGCCAGTCCCGGCGGGGAACGTATAGCTTTCGAATTGAAAACCGGCGGCAGCCCCAGTCCATATATACGCTACCGGAATGCTACACTGTGGGTAATGGACATCGATGGTGATAATTTGCGGCTTCTTGCCACCTCCAACGCAGATACCCCCCGTGTCAACACTCCCGCCTGGTCCCCAGATGGGAATTGGGTTACCGCCGTGGAGGGACATGTTTCCGGCGTAGCCTTCGTACCTGACCCCATCGAAACCGGTATTTGGTGGGTTACTCCAGTCGGTGGGCCACCAGGCGCCTTATATGCTGTACCAGCAGACGGACAAGCCGCCATTTTGCCCGCAGATGGAACTTCTACTGCACAACCCATATTCCGAGCTGTGGATGCCGAGTCGGTTACATTTGTGGGACCCGGAATAAGTTCCCGTATGAAATGGATTCCATCAGCAGTGGAAACCAACAGGACAATGGGCAATTTACCGGCAGATGATGGCACACTCAATCAAGGCCTTTCCAGCAACATCTACCTTAATGGTAGCGGTGACGGTGACAGTACTGCAGCACAGCGTATCAATCTCGCAGATGGCGTCGTCAAACAGTTATTTATCCTAACCGATGATGACCTCGATACTGTCCGCGACCTGATTTATGTGTCACACGACGCTCAGCTTTTCTCCCACTATTTTGATGAGATAGGGCAGTATGCACTATACATCTATAAGCGTGACGGTACCGCTTTGGCAGGCTTGGCCTTAGAAAGCGACAATTATAAAATGATACCAAAGAATCCCGTGCGCTTTTCGCCGCGCGATACCAATCTAGTTCTGCTGCCATACAGAAATCTATTGTCAGGAAGCGATAATTTTGGAAACCGTTACGTTACAGTTATCAACTGGAACAGCAAGCTGTTTGTAAAACACTTCCAGGACCGGGAATATGTAGCAGCTGACTGGACACCAGCGGGGGACATTATCTTGGCTGGCAAGGAAGGTGGAATCTATCGAGCATCTGCTACAGCTGACGGATTCTCGGAACCATCCTTGCTTTTCTCCTTCAAGGAAGCGGCAAGAGACTTGACAGTAAGCCCGGATGGCTATCAACTGGCTTATCATCTGGCGGGACAAATCTGGGTCAGCAATCTTGATGGTACAGGATTGAGACGCCTGACTACACCAGCTTCCGCATTCTATGCAATGCCCGAATGGTCACCAGACAGCAAGCATCTGGCATTCAAAGAAATCGATGATGATGATCAGTCAATGGATCTAGGATGGTTGTGGGTTGTGGCTGCAGATGCAGAGAACATACGCATCGGCCATAATACCCAAGGCGCAATTCCTTTGATGAAACAGTCTGGAGAACAAGTACGAATTTTTGGCTCATTCAGCTGGCGATAGTGCGGGATTCAAAGAACCTATGCTGTTTGGCCACTTCTCTCACAATGGCACCGGATTCGCTACTGCAACAGGGGGAGTTCAGGGGGCTGCCCTCCCCTGAAACTTCTCTAAAGCTCAAACAAACCACTACAAAGCAGCTTCTGCCTGTTCGAGATATCAGCGGGCACATTGCCTAGCGCTACTTGATCCGCTTCGGCATCCGACAATCTCGTAGCACCAAGGCAGAACCTTGCCTTGTCAATCACACCCGGGAAAAAAGCTGGCGGCGAGCAGTCGTCGAAGGGCGTATGGAGCCGTGGAGGAAGCAAGGTAACAGCCTGCCCGCGCACCTTTTCTCCAGGCAGTAACAACACGGCTTTTGGCATGATGGGCAAATAACGGCGTGGGCAATTCCGATCCATGGGCTCATGAAACGCCTTCAGACTGTACTCCACGTTTCTCTCGCCAAATGCTTCACTATAAGCAATGCCATTGAACGCTTTTCCTGTATGCCCTTTCGTAAACAGCGCCCAAGGACTGTCGCTGTTGTTCGCCACTGTATAGCGAAAAATCAGGCCGTACATATGATTTGGCGATGAAGCATCATCTGCTTCTTGCCATTCTACTGCCAACTCGATGCTTATACCCGATTCTTCTATCTGTTGCTTGTACAACTCATCAGCCTCAGCAGTTATGCCACATGCAAATACAAGCACACACAGCAATCTCGCATATGAAATCATGAATATACGCATGCAGGTCATCTCTATTCAGACCGGATACAGTAACATAGGCAGAACACATTCTAGACGATGCTGGAACAACGACTTGTTCAGATATCCTATGAATCTTTCCCGATTCACCGGAAATCTGAAAACAATGCGATCACACGCATCCCCGACCATCAATAACGGGTTACCCCGCTTACAGCATAGTGATCCCTGCTGGACAAGTTCATTTCATCGCGCAGCGCGTTCTCCGTCAGGTTATCGGGATGATTTGCTGCATCGGTGCGTTCAGCGGTTCCGGGATTCAAGTCATGGTCAATGGGCAAACCCACTGCGACTCGCTCACTGGCGCTTATCCCCCGGTCACTGGGATCCAACCCATGATATTTCTCGGTTCTCAGGGTGCCATGGGTCATATCATAAGCATGGGCCATTTCATGAAACAGCACCACATTGGGCAACAATTCGGTGGAACCACCATCACTGAATTGCAGGATAGGCATGAAACTTGGATTGTAGCCAATCGTTACGTCGTTGGGCGTTCCTTTCGCACCGGTGCTCGAATGCAAAAAAGGCTGAGGCGCGGAAGGATTGGTGCGGTTTGCCCAGTCCGCATATCCATTGGGGTCGCTAATCTGGCTGATGGTAACTATTACCCCATCACTGGCATTGGCTGCATCAAATGCAGCAAGCATCTCCCGTCCTCTGGGAGAGGAACGCAGCATCTCCACGTCCGCTTCGACCCGTTCCACGAAAGCATCGCTACCACTGATGGCCAGACCCGTGCCTCCAGGATTGCCTGTCAATTCCACGGTGATCACTTTATCCGTTGCCGCTTTTCCGGAAGAAAGCAAAGCGTCTTCGTTCTGCAGGAACAGTTTGTTGCCACCAGCTCCCGGAGAAAGGCGGTCTTTCCCTTCACCCGCGTAGAGCACGTCATCACCATAACTGCCGTACAAGCGGTCATTGCCAGTGCCGCCAGAAATCAGGTCATTGCCATCATTGCCGAAAATCAGATCAGCACCGGCACTGCCCTCCAAATAGTCATTACCCGCATTGCCGAACAACAAATCGTCACCACGCCCACCGTAGATGACATCATTCCCCGCATCACCATAGATTATGTCGCGCCCCATGGAGCCATTGACATAGTCATCACCACCGCCACCATGGAGCCGGTCGTTACCCTTGCCACCCTGAATGACATCATCTCCACTACCACCACGGATGAAATCATTGCCGTCACCCCCTTCAAGGCGCAGGCGCACAGTCACATCCCGATCTACCCAGATTGTGTCGTTACCTTCTCCTGCCTTTATCACCAGCTTGTCCGAAGGGGAAAACACGGCTTCCTCTCCATTCACTGTAACGGCCAACTGGCCGGTTTTGGCGTCCTGGGAAATACGAATCCGGTCATTTCCCGCACCAGTATCGATAACGACCTCGGTTCCCCTGCGGGTGACGGTGGCCTCTTTGCCAAGGTCATGAGCAGACAGCCCGGCTTCCTCGAGCAATTGCTGCCTTTCCTGAGGTGCGGACAAATCCCATTGCAACTGGTTGATCTGGGCGGGTGCTGGCATGTTACGAAGTTGCTCGAGATCGCTTGCACCTGCCGGTGATTTCTGGACGGAAAGGTCGGCTGCCGGGGTGGAAAAATTAAAGGCTCCAAGGACGCTATCCATGGCTATACTCCCGTGGAAAAAGGCATTTCATCATGAGTTGAGCCTACCCTGAGTGCCAGCGGAAGAACATCAGGAATTACCCCAGCTAGGGTTTCCACCTATACCAGCCATTTGCAGGTAGGATCCCGTCCCTCCTTGCTAAACAACGCCTCAGAGGCGCTGTCGAATCGCCTTGCATATCTCCTCGGCAGTCAAACCCGCCATTTCCAGTTGTTCCGCCTGCGTACCCTGCTCCAGATATTCATCCGGCAGGCCAAAATGCATGACGTCCACTTTCAGGCCTTCGCCGTGCAGGCATTCGGCAACCGCTGATCCCGCGCCCCCCATAAGGGCATTTTCCTCGAGCGTAATCAACAGTCTGTGATCTTCGGCCAGCTGCCGCACCAGCGTCCCATCCAGGGGTTTGATAAAACGCATATTGGCGACAGTGGCATCCAGTTCTTCCGCCACTTCCAACCCCACGGACAGCAGGGAGCCGAAGCAGAGCAACGCAATGTCTCGCCCCTGGCGGCGGATCTCGCCCTTGCCCCAGGGCAGGGTCTCGCGCCCCGGCTCCGGCTTCACCCCCGGCCCCGCCCCCCGGGGAAAGCGCACCATTGCCGGGCCATCATATTCCCAGGCGGTTTGCAGCATTTGCCTGCATTCATTTTCATCCGCGGGCGCGAGTATGGCCAGGTTGGGAATGCAACGCGCATAGCTCAGATCGAAAGAACCGGCATGGGTGGCTCCGTCAGGCCCCACCAGTCCCGCACGATCCACCGCCAGGGTAACATCCAGGTCTTGCAGGGCGATATCGTGAATGAGCTGGTCATAGGCGCGTTGCAGGAAGGTGGAATAGATTGCCACTACCGGTTTCAGGCCATCGCAGGCCATGCCCGCCCCCAGGGTCAGGGCGTGTTGCTCGGCAATGCCCACATCGAAATAGCGCCGGGGAAATTCATTGGCGAAACGCACCAGGCCGGAACCCTCGCACATGGCCGGAGTAATGGCCACCAGCCGTTCATCCACTGCGGCGCATTCGCAAACCCAGTCGGAAAACACCTGGGTGTAGGTTTTGGCCCCGGGAACGGCCGCACCCATCTGTTCTCCGGTGTCGGGATCAAATGGGCCAACACCGTGATACACACAGGGATCACCCTCCGCCGGGGCGAATCCCCTGCCTTTCTGCGTCACCACATGCAGGAACCTGGGACCGCGCATCTGCCTCATGTTGTACAGGGTCTGCACCATCAGGGGCAGATCGTGCCCATCGATGGGGCCGATATAGTTGAATCCCAGTTCTTCGAACAGGGTGCCGGGAATCAGCATGCCCTTCATGTGCTCTTCCCAGCGGTCCACGAGATCCCGCACGCCAGGCATGACCCCCAGCACATTCTTCCCGCCTTCGCGCATCTTGTTGTAGAAGCGGCTGGACAACACCCGGGCCAGATAGTTGCTGACCGCACCCACGGGCTGGGAAATGGACATATCGTTGTCGTTGAGCACCACCAGCAAATCCATGTCCAGGGCGCCCGCGTGATTCAGCGCTTCGAACGCCATGCCTGCCGACAAGGCGCCATCGCCGATCACCGCGATATGCTCCCGCTGTATGCCTTCCAGCTTGGCGGCTACGGCCATGCCCAGGGCGGCGCCGATGGACGTGCTGGAGTGGCCGGCGCCGAATGCATCGTATTCGGATTCCGCACGTTTGAGAAAGCCCGACAATCCGCCTTTCTGCCGCAGACTGTGCATTCTGTCGCGCCTGCCGGTGAGTATCTTGTGGGGATAGGCCTGGTGCCCCACGTCCCAGATCAGGCGATCCCGCGGTGTATCGAATACATAGTGCAGCGCGATGGTGAGTTCCACCACGCCCAGGCCGGCCGCCAGGTGGCCACCGGTACGGGAAACGCTCTCCACCAGAAACCTGCGCAACTCCCCGGCCAGGACATCCAGTTGCTCAACCTCCAGCAGGCGCAGATCTTCCGGCAGGTTGATCTGCTGCAACAAGGAAGATGTCTGATGCTCACTACTGGTGGACATAGGGTAGAATACGTCGCTTACGGGTAAACCCTTATTCTAACAGCTTAGAGCCAGTCCATGACTGAAAAACTGTCGGCGCGACAACTGCGCAGGAAGCGCCAGGAACAACTGCTGCGCGCCTACGAAAAAAACCGCCGCCGGAACCTGCTGGCGACGCCGGGATCCATGATTTCATCATCGTGCTGGATCATCTGAAAGCAGGATACAACGTCCCCAAGATCTTCCGCAGCGCGGAAGCCTTCGGCGCCAGGGAGGTGCATCTCGTCAATATCGGCCCCTTCGACCCCGCCCCGGCAAAAGGCGCATTCCGCCAGGTTCCCGCCCGTTTTTTCGACAGCTTCGGCGAAAGCCACAGCGATCTTGTGCAGCGCGGCTATCGCCTGTACGCCCTGTCCGCGGATGGCAGCCACCCCTTGCAGGAAGAGACACTCCCAGGCAAAAGCGCTTTTGTTTTCGGCCATGAGGAAATGGGTCTGAGCTTTTGCAGGGAAGCATATGCGGACATTCGGTATCTGCAGATCCCCCAATTCGGCCAGATGGAGAGCCTGAACGTAAGCATTGCCGCCTCCATCGTCATGTACGAGTACACCAGGCAGGTGCAGGCATGAGCCTGCTGCGCGCACTCGGGCGCCTGCTGCTGCTCCTGCTGCATGTGCTGGCGGGCATCTGGCTGAGCCTGAACATCAAGAAAACCCGGCTTGCAGACGGTAACATCCTCCCCGATGCAGAACCCGTATCACGCTGGTCGGCCAGATCCCTGGAAATCATGGGGATACGGGTCATCACCCACGGCAAGCCACCACAGCAATCCGGCCTGATCGTCGCCAACCATATCTCCTGGGTCGACATTCCCGTCATCAATTCCCTCACCGGGGCGGCATTCCTCTCCAAGGACAGCATCCGCTACTGGCCGATCATCGGCTGGTTTGCCATTGCATCAGGCACGGTATTCATTCGCCGGGGGAAGCACGAGACCCAGCAGGTGTCCAGCGCCATTGCCGAGCGTTTGCGCGAAGGGCGCAACCTGGCGATCTTTGCGGAAGGCACCACCTCGGACGGGAGCATGGTAAGGCGTTTTTTCCCCCGGCTTTTCGGGGCCGCCATCGAGGCCCGCAGCCCCGTCATTCCCATTGCCTTGCGTTATGTCCACGAAGGAAAACCGGACAAGGACATCGCCTACATCAAGGGCCACAGCTTCCTCGTCATTCTCCTCGGCATACTGGCCCGCAGGGAGAGCGAGGTTCATGTGTATTTTTGCGACCCCATCCCTTCTTCCGGGCAGGATCGCCGCGGCCTCGCAGAGCGTGCGCGCAACGCCATTCAGGCGGCCCTCTCCGAAACCTGAAGAATGGTTTTGTCCTTGATAAAAGGCGTAAGCAGGGCAAACAGCACTGCGGTAACCGCCATCAGCAGGGTGAAGAACCAGAAATATTCCGCACCCGTGAGGAGCAGACTGCCATCCTCATTCTGAATGAAAAAGTTTACTGCGCTGGTAAAGATATTTCCCAGAGAAACCGACAGCATGAACAAGGCCATGATAAAGGACTTCATGGTGCGCGGCGCCTGGGTATAGGAATATTCCAGGGCAGTGATGGACACCATGACCTCACCGCTGGTGAGCAACACATAGGCCAGCAGCTGCCAGGAAATGCCGGGCGTCCCCCCGGCGTCAATGCGCTCCTGGGCCAGGGAAGACACCGCAAATGCAGCAGCGGCCAGAACAAAGCCCATGGACACCTTGCGCATGGGCGTAAGCACCATGACTCTCCCCAGCAGCGGATAGATTACATAGCTGAACAGGGGAATGAGAATGATGATGAGCAGGGGATTCAACGCCTGAATCTGGGACGGCAGCAAATCCACCCCGAACAACACCCGATCCATGTGCTGGGCCTGGAGCACCCAGGAAGAGCCGGTCTGGTCGAACAGCGCCCAAAATACCGCGATGAACAGATAAATGAGCAACAGCCGCCCAAAGATACGCAGGCTGTGTGCGGACAGCGCCTCCCTGAGAAATTCCCTGCCCGCGGGAGGAACATGCACGAACTTGTTACGCCCCATCCAGAACATGAGCGTCGCAAGCGCCATGAGCACGCCGGGAACGCCAAAGGCCCAGTGAGGGCCATAGTTTTTCAGCAGCCAGGGAGTCAGCAGGGTGGAGACAAAAGCGCCAACATTGATCGCCATGTAGAACCAGCCAAAGGTGCGGCTGATCAAGGCCCGGTTGGTGTGCCCGAACTGATCGCCCACATGGGCGGACACGCAAGGCTTGATGCCCCCGGCGCCAAGGGCGATCAGCCCCAGACCAATGGCCAGGCCAAGCCGGGTGTCATCCAGGGCCAGGGCCAGGTGCCCGCCACAATACACCAGGGACAAAAACAGGATGGTGCGGTATTTCCCCAGCCACACATCCGCCAGAATCGCTCCCAGCAAGGGCGTCAAATAGACTGCGGATACGAACAGGTGATACCAGCCCTTGGCGTCCTCCTCGCTCATGGGCGCCAGCACCCCGCTTTCACCCATGAGATACTGGGTCATGAACACCACCAAAATGGTGCGCATGCCATAAAAGCTGAAGCGCTCCGCGGCTTCATTGCCAATGATATAGGGAATGCCGGCAGGCATGCCTTTTTGATCCAGGGGGCGGGTAAGATAGCTCATGGCGGCTTTGCCGTTTCGTTGCTTATTATTAGACCGGAAGTATAGGGCATCTCTCCTCATTCTGTTTGAGCAGATTCGCACTTGAGCGGCCTGATCACCAGGCAAAGCGCAGCGCTATTCATGTATCATTTGCAACGGTCTCCAACACAGGACCGCACTGCGATTAAGCCGACAACCGAGAACGACATGGTGAGTTTGACAATAAAGCGCAAGGACGCCAGTCACGAATGGCGGGAGCCGCCCCAGGGTGCCTGAGAACAAGATGTATGATTATCTGATTGTGGGCCAGGGGCTGGCGGGCAGCCTGCTGGCCTGGCGTCTGATCAACCACGGAAAAAAGGTGCTGGTTCTGGATGACGGGCATGCAAGCGCCTCATCCATGGTCGCCGCCGGAGTGATCAACCCCCTCGCCGGGAGGCGCTTCAACCATGCGCCGCAGATTCATGAATGGCTGGAGGCAGTGGAGACCACATATACGCAGCTGGCGCAACAGGCGAAAGAACCATTCCTGCAATGGCTGGACATGCTGCGCCTGTATCACGCCCCGGAACAATACAGGTTCTACGCCCGGCTGCCGGAACAGGAAGAAATCAAGGATCTGCTGGGTGAGCGCTTCCCTTCGAACGAGCCGCCCCAACCCGTACAGGCGCCATTGGGAGGCTTCACCCAACACCGCACCGGCTATGTGCGCCTTCCCGCCCTGTTGCGTTTTCTTGCCCGCTGGCTGAGGGAGCGACAGGCATTGCAGACCACCACCGTAGACCATGAAAAACTGGAGATCCATACGGAATACGTTTGCCATGAAGGCTGGCAGGCCCGGGGCGTCGTGTTCTGCGATGGTTACCGCTGTATGCACAGCCCCTGGTTTGGCTATCTTCCTTTTGCCCCGGATCAGGGGGAAATCCTTACTTTGCGGCAAAAGCCCGAGGCGCGCCCCGGACAACTGCCGGACATGATCATCAACGGCGCCCAGTGGCTGTTACCCATGGGCAACGGGATGTTTCGCCTCGGCGCCACCCACAACCACCACATCCAGGACAACCAACCAACGGAAGAAGGCGTGAGCAGGCTGTTACAGGGCATGGAGACGCTACTGAAAAATCCGCAGCTACTGGAACTGACGCGCAGCGAAGCTGGTGTACGGCCCGCCACCAGCGACAGGCAGCCGCTCCTGGGAACCCACCCCGGCTATCCCCGGGCGCATGTTTTCAACGGTTTTGGCGCCCACGGCAGCCTGATGATTCCCTGGTACAGCGAGCAAATGTGCCGCTGGCTGATCCAGGGGCGGGCCTTGCCAGCAACCGCCGACATTGCCCGCTATGGCAATGAAGCCGCCTGAGTGGTTCAGGGAACGATCTGGTCGATGACCAATTCCACCGGTTTTCCATCCGCCACGGACACGGTGATTTCCGCACTTTGCAGATCACCGCTCGCCGCCGAAGGCTGGGAGCCCTTGGCGATACGGGCGGCGACGACCAGCTGCTGGTAGTCCGCCAGCTTTGTTCCCTGCTGGAGCATATTACCGTCATTGATTACCAGCTTCGCAGGCAGATCGCCTGCGGTGATGCGCACCGCCGCCACCGGCATGGGCGGCCCCTGCACCTGTTTGGCAAAGATGAACAGGCGGTCGCCGGGATTCACCTTGTCCTGCAACTCGGGTGCGAGGCTGACACTCAGCTCGATGGCGGCTCCCGCAGCGGCGGGCTGCGCCATGGCGGCGGGTTGCGCGGCAGCTCCGCCAACAGCAGAGCCGGGATCATCCAGCTCGGTGCCGGCCTGGGCCGCCGCCTGCTTCACCTGGGCGATCATATTCCGCAACTCACGCACAAAATCGGCATTGTCGGCCAGGGCCGCTTCCGCCCGCCGCCAGTAATATACGGCATTCTGATAGTCCGCCGCTTCCACCGCGCCCTTGCCCGCCAGCCACAGGGCGGTGGGGTCGTCCGGCGCCTTGTCCAGGGCCTGGCGCACCAAGTCATAGGGCCTGCCGCTGATCTTTCCACCCTGCACCATGGCCAGCGTATCCGCCAGGGCGATAAGCGCCTGGGGGTGATCATCCGTCAGTTTGCGCAATTGCTCATAGGCTTTTGCCGCTTCCGGAAAACGGTTCATGGACTGGTATACGCGCCCCAGCATGAACCAGCCTTCGGCATCATCCGGCGTCTGCTGCACCCGCTCCTCCAGGCCCCGCAGCAACTCTTCCATGGTCGGCGTCTTTCCATCGTTGTTCATGGCATGGGGGTTCTGCATCCCAGGGGTGGGAGTGCCGCTCCTTTCCACATACTGGGGCGAGCCCAGCTTCATGTAGATTCCCACGCTCAGCACCGGCACCAGCAAGGCAACGGCGACAGCCGCAAGCCGGGCGCTGGCGGGCTGCACCCTGGCGACGACCTCTTCCACTTCCGTATCTTCCAGCAGGCCGGTTTCCAGCTCTTCCTTAGCCTGGGCATAGGTTTCTTCATCGATATTGCCCGCGGCCTTTTCCTGATCCAGCTCCGCAAGCTTTTCCTTTGCCAGAAGCAGGTTCTGCTCCCGCTGGTTGCTCGTGAGATCCGGGCGCTTGCGCAGAAACTCGAACGCCAACACAGCGATACCCAACCCCAGCATCAGGGCGACGATAATCCAGAAAGTCATTATTTTTCCTCGGTCTGATTCAGCAATTGTTCAGCGCGCTGGCGCTGCTCTTCGCTGAGAAGGCGGTCATTGCTGGAGGGACGGCGGCGAATGACGCGTATCAACATCGCCACCGCCAGAACAAAAATGAGTACGGGCCCAACCCAGAGCATCAAGGTGGTGGCCTTGAACGGCGGGCTGTACATGACGAAATCACCGTAACGGGCCACCATGAATTCCACGATCTGATCCTTGTTCTCGCCTTTTTTCACCATTTCATAGGTTTTGCGCCGCAGATCCTGGGCCAGTTCCGCGTTGGAATCCGCGATATTCTGGTTCTGGCAAACCAGGCAACGCAACTCCTGTATCAAATCAAGATACAGGGCCTCTTGCCCGGGATCGGAAAACTCATAGGTATCGATGCTCGCCGGGGCCTGTGCGCCCAGGCTCAAGCCAAGCGCCAGCACAAGGGCTTTCAAGACAGTGATTTTACGAACGATAAAGCGCATGCATTACTCCGTTGGCTTCTGGGCCTGGAAATACTTGGCGAATTTCTCCTCCCATACCTGGGGATACAATGCCCCGGCATGTTTCTCGCGAACGATGCCTTCGGCATCAATGAGGAAGGTTTCCGGCGCGCCATACACGCCCCAGTCGATGGCGGCGTCACTGTTCGGGTCGAACCCCACCTCCACGAAAGGATTGCCTTTTTGCTTGAGAAAATCAATCGCATCGGCTTTTTCATCCCGCCAGTCTATACCCAGAATAGGGATCCCCTGACGCGACAAATACATCAGGTAATCATGCTCTTTCCAGCATTCCGGGCACCAGGTTCCCCAGATGTTCAACAGCCAGACCTTGCCCGCATAGTCGCTGCTCTTCACCCGGTCGTTCTCCACCAGCAGGTTGGGCAGGTCGATATTCGGTGCGGGCCTGCCGATAAACTCCGTAGGAATGTCCCGGGGGTTGTATTCCCCCTTGTTCATTTTCATCAGCACGAAATAGAACAGCCCCGCCAGGGCGAGAAAAGCCATCAGGGGAATGAAGGCGCGGCTCTTGTTCATGCAGCCACCTCCGCCCCGGCCCTGTCCATCACGGTACGGCGCGCCAATACCCGGTAGCGCTTGTCCGCCGCGGACAAAAGCCCGCCCAGGGACATGATCAAAGCGCCCAGCCAGATCCAGCGCACATAGGGTTTATGGTACAGGCGTACGCTCCATGCGCCGTCAGATCCCAGAGGTTCGCCCAAAGCCACGAACAGATCGCGAGTCAGACCTGCATCGATGCCGGCCTCGGTCATGGGCATGCCGGAACGGTAGTTGCGTTTTTCCGGGTGCAGCACGGCAATTTGCTCGCCATTTTGCGTAATCACCACCTCGCCGCGATCTCCACTGTAGTTTGGCCCCTGGAGATGAGTGGCGCCCTTGAAGGTGAATTTGTAACCGCCCATTTCATAGGATTCGCCGACTTCCAGCCGCAGGTCTTTCTCGGTGCTGTAAACAGATGTCAGGGTAATGCCTACGATAAATACGGCAATGCCGATATGCCCTAGCGTCATGCCCCAGTGCGACAGGGACAAGCCGGCCAGCCCCCGGCCCCGAGCCTGATCCTTGGTCACCTTGAGGGTGGTGAAAAACACCCAGAAAGCCAGCACCATGCCGACGGTCGCCAACCAGTCGAATTGCTGCATCACCACAATCGGATACAGCACGCCAAATACCACGCTGGCGACCAGGGCCACGCGCACCTTGGGCCAGAGATTTTCCAGACTGTCACGCTTCCAGCGCGCCATGGTGCCGATTCCCATCAACACCACCAAGGGCGCGGTCAGGGGGATAAAGACGGCGTTGAAATAGGGAGGGCCGACGGAAATCTTGCCCAGATCCAGCGCATCCAGCAACAGGGGATACAGGGTCCCCAGCATGACGGCAGCACAAGCCACCACCAGGATTACATTGTTGAGCAGCAAGGCCGATTCCTTGGACACCAGATCGAAGCGCACATAGCTGCGCACCTTGGAAGCCCGCACCGCATACAGCGCCAGGGAGCCGCCTACCACACTCACCAGGAAGGCCAGAATAAACATTCCTCTTGCAGGATCGGAAGCAAACGCATGCACGGAGGTCAACACCCCGGAACGCACCAGGAACATGCCCAGCAAGCTCAGAGAGAAGGCGAAGATCGCCAGCAACACGGTCCAGGCCTTGAATGCCCCGCGTTTTTCCGTCACCGCCAGGGAGTGCATCAGGGCCGTGCCCACCAGCCAGGGCATGAAAGAGGCGTTTTCCACCGGATCCCAGAACCACCAGCCGCCCCAGCCCAACTCGTAATAGGCCCACCAGGATCCCAGGGCAATGCCCAGGGTCAGGGATACCCAGGCAACCTGGGTCCAGGGGCGGGACCAGCGCGCCCATGCCGCATCCAGCCGCCCGCCCAGCATGGCGGCTATAGCGAAAGCAAAGGGAATGGCAAAACCCACATAGCCCATGTACAACAAGGGAGGATGAAGCGCCAGACCGGGATCCTGCAACAAGGGATTCAGGTCCTTGCCTTCCACCGGCGCCGGCACCAGGCGCTCGAAGGGGTTGGAGGTGAACAGCATGAACATCAGGAAGCCCACGGAAAGCAGGCCGAGTATGCCCAGCACCCTGGCCATCATCACTGGCGGAATGCTCTTTCCGAACAACGTCACCGCCGTAGTCCAGACGGAAAGCGTCAAGGCCCAGAACAACAGGGAACCTTCATGGGCGCCCCACACGCCGGACACCTTGTACAAAGTCGGCAGGCTGGTGTTGGAATTGGTCGCCACATACAGCACCGAGAAATCGCTTTGCAGAAAGCTCCAGGTCAGGCAACCAAAGGAAATGGCGGTGAACAGCAGTTGCAGTCTCGCAACCGGCTTGGCGATGGCCACCCAGGAAGCAATGCCCTTGTGCGCGCCCACCAGAGGGAAAAACGACTGGATGATTACGAGAACCAGCGCCAGCACCAGGGCAAAATGTCCAATCTCGGGAATCATAGCGGTTTATTCCCCTTGGCCATGTCTGCAATTCCCTTTTGATGGCCTTTTTCCAATGCTTCGGCAACCTCGGGAGACATATAGTTTTCATCGTGTTTGGCCAGCACTTCCTCAGCCACGAAAACCCCGTCCGGCCCCATGCGGCCCTGGGCGATCACACCCTGCCCCTCCTTGAACAAATCAGGGAGAATGCCGGTATAGGCAACCTTCACCGTATGCGCATTGTCCGTCACATCGAAACGCACGGTGAGTTTTTCCCCTCTTTCCACGGAACCGGGCTGCACCAGCCCCCCCAGGCGAAACACATGATCCGCCGGCACCTTGTTTTCGGCCACCTCTGTAGGGGAAAAGAAGTAGGACAGGTTATTGCCCAGGGCATTGAACACCAGCCAGCTGGCTGCGCCCAGCACCACCAGCCCCACCAGTAAAAAACCCAGTCGCTTGTGTCTGGCTTTCATGATTGTTGCTCCGATTTGATACGAACAAGACGGGAAATTCGCTGAAGAGCCGCTTTGCGGCGCTGCCTGAGCAACAAGGGCTCGGCAATCATCAGCAACGCAGTGGCCCCAAAAGACCCCCACACATACAGGGCGTAGCCGCCCATGGCGAAAAATTCAGACAATCCACCTTTCATCGGCGCACCTCCGGCAATTCCGATACCCAGCGCGTATCCTTTTCGCGCTCGAGGATGATTGATCGCACCCGGAACATGGCTACCGCAATCGTGTAGGCCCAGAAGGCAAACGTCATGATCAGCATGGCCTGCAACATGATGGTGCTCATGCTGGAGCCCTGGGTCACGCTCACCGTCGCCCCCTGGTGCAAGGTGTTCCACCACTTGACCGAGAAATAGATGATGGGAATATTGACCACGCCCACCAGCAGCAGCACGGCCCCGGCCCGGTCGGCGCGGCGCGTATCATCGATAGCGCCCTGCAGGGCGATAAAACCGATGTAGAGAAAAAACAGAATCAGCTCCGAAGTCAGGCGCGCATCCCACACCCACCAGGTGCCCCACATGGGCTTGCCCCAGAAAGCGCCGGTCCAAAGCGCAATGAACGTCATGATGGCGCCGGTTGGCGCCAGGGCCTGGGCCATCATGGATGACAGGCGGGTATTGAACACCAGGCCGATTCCCGCCCAGAAGGCCATCACCAGATAGATGAACATGGACATCCAGGCGGAAGGCACATGAATGAAGATGATCCGGTAGCCTTCACCCTGCTTGTAATCCGTCGGGGCGACAAAAAAGCTCATGTAAAGACCGATGGCGAGCAATACCACGGCAATCAGCGTGGATACCTTGCCGATGGTTCCGGCCAGGGGATAAAACGCCGCCGGAGAGGAAAACCTGTAAAGACTGAATCTGCCGCTCATAAAAGTTCGCCCGCAAAACCGGGCGCCAGTTTACGGCCCGAAGCCAAGGATGCACCCGCACCCCCTCCGGAACAGACAATTGCACCACCTAAATCAATATTTCGCACACTGTGTCCCCCCTCAAACCACAGGCTCAGAATATGTGACCACAGAATGCGGGTAAAATTCCAGCTATGCTTGAAGACATTATTAAGCCGGCAACTAACGACGTCGTCCTCGTCCCCGCCGGACGCATTCGTGGCAAGGCGGCGGCGCGGCGCCGGCAGGGCATTGCCTGCGACGCGTGTCGCAGCCCGGCTTGCGCCTGAGGCCCTGAGGGTGGCATCGTTAGTTGCCGGGTTAATAGTATAATTCATAAGACTCCACATTCCGGTTTGGCTTACCTTACCAAAGATCATTCCGCCGATATCCTTAGAGCGGCTGCGGTTGCCAGGGGAGCCGCCAGCGCCGCCAGCAACAGTATCGCACCAAGCATGGAAAGATGCCCGGCGCCGCCCAGGCCGGAAGCTTCGGCCTCCACCGCCCCCGCGCCAAAAATCAACACGGGAATGTACAAAGGCAGCACCAGCAGTGACACCAGCACCCCGCCGCCGCGGATACCCAGGGTCAACGCCGCGCCTATGGCGCCAATCAGGCTCAGCGCCGGCGTGCCGATCAACAAGGTAAACATCATGGTTGCTATGGTCGCGGCAGGCAGATCATATTGCAGCCCCAGCAACGGCGACAACAGCACCAGGGGCAAGCCGGTCACCAGCCAATGCGCCAATACCTTGCCCAGCACCAGGATCGACAAAGGCTGCGGCGCAAGCAGCATCTGCTCCAGAGAGCCATCCTGGTAATCGACGAAAAACAACTTTTCCAGCGCCAACATGGACGCCAGTAACGCCGCCACCCAGAACACCCCCGGCGCAATCAGGCGCAGGGTATCCAGTTCCGGGCCGATGCCGAGGGGGAAGAGACTCACCACGATGACAAAGAAAAACAAGGTGGTGAGCACATCCGAGCGGCGGCGCATGGCCAGCAGCAGATCGCGTACGACGATGGTGCGAAACGCGTTAAACACAACCATCCTCCTTCCAGCCCAGGCGCAACTTCTTTACCTTGCCGGAAGTCAGTGCAACTTCCTGATGCGTCGTCAGCACCACCATGCCGCCCCGGGCCACATGTTCGGCCAGCACGTTTTCCAGCAGCGCCACCGCGGCCACATCCAGCCCGACGAAGGGCTCATCCAGAATCCAAAGAGGCGCCTCGCTGAGCAGCAACCGCGCCAGGGCCACCCGTTTTTGCTGCCCCTGTGAAAGCACTCTGGCGGGAAGATCCTCATGACCGCGCAGCCCCATCTGTTCCAGCATCTTCCAGGCTTGTTCCTCTTTCACCGGCACGCCAGCCAGGCGGCAGGCGAACAGCAGGTTTTCCACGCCGGTAAGATCATCCTTGAGTCCGTTCTTGTGCCCCAGGTACAACAGCTCCGCGGCATATTCGTCCCGCTGCTTGCGTATGGGCTGGTCTTTCCAGCGCACTTCGCCTTGCGTGGGCGCGACAAGCCCGCACAATGTGCGCATGAGGGTGGTCTTGCCGCTGCCGTTGTGGCCGTACAGGTACAGCAATTCTCCTTCGCCCACGGTAAAGCCGATCCCTGAAAACAGGCATCTGTCCCCGCGAGTGCATTGCAAATCGACCACTTCGAGCATGAAAAATGTTACCCGATTTCCCCTTCTGATCCTGTGGATTCAGGCATGAGATTTATTACCAAAGCTGGGAATATTACAGGGAATCGGAACAAATTGCTCGCCATCTGCGCCCCTGGGGGATCTGAACGCCGGGCGCAAACTCCCTCCAGAGAAACGCGCCGGGGCCGAAATTCATTTCCATGGAAAAATAGGCATGGACAAGCGCGGGGCAATCCATGAAACTCTGTACAGGGCAAAGCTGCGCTCAGGGGCTTGCAGGACATTCCCGGCGGGTTTTGCCATGGATTGTCTAGGGCCTGTTCACACGAATCCAACAGACGCTGCCGGGACTGTTTTTTTCACCCGGCAAGGCAGAATGAATGAAGTGTAGCGACACTGCAGGAACCAAGATAACGCCGCTGGGCGGAAAAACCGCCCCGGCCCTGCGGGTTGCGCCTGTTGGATTCGCGCCAGCAGGCCCCAAGCAATTCTTCCAGTGATGGATTGTTGCGCCTCGATGGGCTTCCCCGTTCCGAGCGCAGAGGACGGAACAAACGCTGAAATATTGAAGCATCCCATAACAACCGGATACTTTAGTCATGAACAAAAACACACTTGGCCATTTACGCACTTCCCTCTCCCGAAAAAACGCCTTTGGGCTGCTTTCCGGGATTGCCCTGATCGGTTTTTCGCTGCCGGCATTTTCCCATGGCCATTTGGTTGAATTCGACCAGGCCATCAAACTGGACGCGAATATTGAAAATGGGAAAAAATTATACAAGGCGAGCTGCATCACCTGCCACGGCCCGGAAGGCTGGGGCGTTCCGGGCAGCGGCTATCCGCAAATCGCCGGGCAATTGAAGAATGTTGTCATCAAACAACTGGCGGATTTTCGCGCCGGCAACAGGGACAACCCCATAATGCGCGCCTTTTCCTCACGCAGATCCCTGGGCGGCCCCCAGGAGATTGCCGACGTGGCCGCCTACATCGCCAGCATGCCCATGACCCCGAATAACGAGCAAGGCTTCCGCCTGCATCTGCAAGAAGGGAAAATCATTTACGACAAATTGTGCGCCGAATGCCATGGCGAGCAGGGGGAAGGCGACGAGGAAGAGCATATTCCCCGCATACAGGGGCAGCACTACAGCTATTTGACACGGCAGTTCAATTGGATACGCAATGGCAGGCGCCGCAATGGCGATGAAAAAATGATCAAGCAGATCAGAAACTTCACGCCTCCCGAGCAGGTCGCGGTACTTTCCTATGTCGCCAGCCTGAAACCGGAGAATGTCGCCCCGCAAGGATGGCGCAACCGCGATTTCAATACCTTTGACCGCAGCTGGCGGCCCATGCAAATCCGCTGAACCAGCCGGGCCAAACCCGGCTACTGGTGTTTTTCATGTTCCACCAGTATGTCCAGGCACTGGTGGTCGCGAAATCCGCTGGCAATGTCCATGGCGGTTTCACCCGCCTTGTTCTTCAAGGAAGCATCCGCTCCCCTGGCGAGCAGCATCTTCACCACCTCGGGTTTGCGTACATCCACGGCCTCCATGAGCGCGGTGGTGCCCTCCTTGTCCTGCGCATTGATATCCGCCCCATGCTGCAGCAAATAGACAATCGCTTCCGTGTTGCCCCTTCCCGCCGCCCAGATCAGCGCTGTCGCTCCATCTTTCGAGCGCGCATGAATATCCGCGCCCGCCTCCACCAAGGTCTTTACCACATCCAGTCCCTTGTTGGCTTCCACGGCATGAATCAACGCGGTTTTGCCTTTCTTGTCTGCCAGATCGACATCGGCGCCATGTTCGAGAAGGATCTTCACCACATCCCCATGCCCGTGGGCCGCCGCCAGCATCAAAGGCGTGCGTCCCTCCTTGTCCCGGTCGTTGGGATCCGCGCCGCGAAACAACAGCTGTTCCACCATATCCGCAATCCCGTAACGCGCCGCCAGCAATAGCGCCGTTGCGCCAGCATGGGTGCGCGCCGTCAGATCGGCGCCCCGCTCGATGAGCAGCGCCGTGACTTCCGGCAAGTCGTTCTCCGCCGCCAGGGTCAAGGCGGTGCAGTCGGCAACCGTCTTGCGGTTGACATCCGCCCCATGGGCAAGCAGCGCGGAAACCGCGGCGAGATTGCCGTTCTCCGCCGCCATCATCAGCGCCGTCTTGCCATATTTGTTGGCGCTGTTCACATCCGCCCCCTGTTTCAGCAATTTCTCAATCGCCTCCACATCGCCCACCATGGCCGACAATCTCAACTCCTTGTCCAGCGCAGCCTCGCCGGCCAAAAGGTTGCAGGATAGCAGCAACAATACACAGCCCAGCAACACCCGGAAATTCATTCGCAACCCCTTTTTGTGTTTCATCACCCGTCTATCTGAAAACAGCGCGGTCAGCCCTGCCCAGACGCCTCCGCTTCTTCCGCTTCTTCCGCTTCTTCCGCTTCTTCCGCTTCTTCCGGCTCATCCGGCTCTTCATGGGCAATGCCCTTGTGACAGTCGATGCAGGTCTTGCCCTCATCCCTGGCCCTGCCATGGCGTTTGCGCGCCATGCGATCCTGTTCGGCCAGATCCATGGCGTCCCAATCATGGCAGGAACGACATTCCCGGGAATCGTTTGCTTTCATCTTCGCCCACACCCGGCTGGCCATGTCCCAACGATGGGCCTCGTACTTTTCCCGGGTGTCGATGGTGCCCATGATCTCGTGGTATACATCCTTGGCGGCCATCACCTTGGCCACCATTTTCGGCACAAAGGGTTTTGGCACATGGCAATCGGAGCAGGTAGCGCGCACACCGGAGGCGCTCTTGTAATGCACGGTTTCCTTGTATTCTTCCAGGTTGATTTTCATGGAATGGCAAGAGGTGCAGAAATCCATCTCGTTGGTGGCGGACAAGCCCATGTTGAAAAGGCCGGCGAAGATTACGCCGGCGATAAATATGATTACGGCCAGACCAAGACTTACATGTTGCGCCACAGCATACCCCCAACTTGATTTATGGCCCCGGTCGCCGAAGGCATTCAGCGACCGGGGTCACGCTGATTCAAAAAACACGGATTGTCGGTTATCGGTTTCTCTTCATTCCCCATACACCACCCCCGGCAGCCAGGTTGCCAGTTGCGGCCACCACGCCAGCATGCCAAGCATGATGAGCTGTATGACGATAAATGGTAGCACACCCCGATATATCGCGCTTGTAGTGACTTCCGGCGGGGCAACCCCCCGCAAGTAGAAAAGCGCAAAACCAAAGGGCGGCGTAAGGAAAGAGGTCTGCAGGTTGATGGCGATCATGATTCCCAGCCACACCGGATCCAGCCCCATGGCAAGCAGAATCGGGCCGACGATAGGCACCACCACGAAAGTGATTTCGATAAAATCCAGGATGAATCCCAGCAGGAACATCAACAACATGACCGCCGCCACCGCGCCCACCACGCCGCCCGGCAGGCTGGTGAGCAGCTCGCTGACGCGCTCATCCCCCCCAAAACCGCGAAATACCAGGGAAAACACGGCAGCGCCGATAAAGATCATGAACACCATGCTGGTGACCTTGACCGTGGATTCCATCACCCCGCGCAATGCTTTCATACTCAGCTCCCGGCGCTGGGCGGCCAGCAGCATGGCCCCCACGGCGCCCACGGAAGCCGCCTCGGTGGGAGTCGCCAGCCCACCGAGAATGGACCCCAGCACCGCCACGATCAATGACAGCGGCGGCAACAGCACCGTAATCACCCGCCACCACAGGGCGTTTTGCCCGGCGCTTTGCACGGTTGCCGGCGGCAGGCGTTGCGGCTGGAAGAAGGCCACCCCCAGCAGGTAGAGAAGATACATCAGCACCAGCCCCAGGCCGGGAATCACCGCGCCGACGAAGAGATCGCCGACGGACACGGTTTCCAGGTTCCATATCCCCATTTCCAGCTGCGCCTGCTGATAGGCGGAGGAGAGCACGTCGCCAAGCAGAACCAGCACGATGGAAGGGGGAATAATCTGTCCCAGGGTGCCTGAGGCGCAGATGGTGCCTGCGGCAATGGCTGGGTCATAGTTGCGCTTGAGCATGGTCGGCAGGGACAGCAGCCCCATGGTTACCACGGTGGCGCCGACAATGCCGGTGCTGGCCGCCAGCAACATGCCCACCAGAGTGACGGAGATCCCCAGGCCGCCGCGCATGCTGCCAAACAGATCGGCCATGGTATCGAGCAGGCTTTCCGCAACCCGGGAGCGTTCCAACATCACTCCCATGAACACGAACAGGGGTACTGCGATCAGGGTTTCATTGGTCATGACCCCGTACAGCCGGTTGGGCAGGGCCTGGAGGAAAGCTTCGTCGAACACCCCGGCCCATTCTCCCAACAGCGCGAAAACCAGGGAAACACCACCCAGGGTAAAGGCCACCGGATAGCCCAGCATGAGCACCAGGGCCACCACGGCGAAAAGAACAAACGGCAACCATTCAGTCAAACCGCTTCTCCCCGGAGAACCGCCAGACTGCGCAATACCAGGGCCAGCCCCTGGAGCATCATGCTCAGGGGCAACAGCAGCAACAAGGTCTTGAGCAGGAACACCCCTGGCAGGCCGCCGGCCTCTCTCGAGCCTTCAAGCACCTTCCAGGACTCCAGCACATATTCCCAGCCGATCCAGAGAATAAACCCCATCAGGGGAAACAGCAGCAACAAGGTGCCCAACAGGTTGACCCAGGCGCGTCCCCTGTCGCTGAACTTCCGGTAAAAGATATCCACCCGCACATGCCCTTGATGCTTGAGGGTGTAGGCGGCGCCCAGCATGAATACCAGAGCGTGCAGATAGGTGATGGACTCCTGCATGGCGATCCAGCCCGTATCCAGCAGGTAGCGCAGCAACACCACAGCGAAGGTGATGAGCACCATCAGCAATGTCGCCCAGGAAATGGCGCGTCCGGTGAGCTCCGCCAGGGATTCCAGTCTTCGGATCAGGGATTTCAAGGTTGGGGGAGGAAAACGGTTACCAGCGGAACAACACCCATTGGGGGACGACCACATTGCCGGGATCATCTTCCTGGGTATCCATCTCCCCATCCCCGTCGAGATCCAGCAGATAATAGGGAGGGCCCTTCTGCGGCACGATCTTCACCATGTACAAACGCCCGTTGATGCGGTATTCATGGATGGTTTTTTCATCCTGCTGACGAATGGTCACATCCGGCTCCAGGTCTTCCTGGCTTTCCTGAACCGGCGGCGGGGAAGGCGCATCTTGCGCCCAGGAAACAGCGGGCAACATGAGCAGGCTGGCGAGAATCATTGGTTTCATGGGTATGTCCCGGGGGAGGAAAGGCATGATTATAACTCCAGAAGAATCTCCAGTTCATCCGCGGAAGGTTCAAACCCGCGCCCGCCATAGTGATCGAAGATGGCCTGCACGATCTGCCGGGGTTCATCGCAGACCTGAATCAGCTCCATATCCTCGGGGCTGATGGTGCCCGCCTCGCACAGGGTATGGCGAAACCAGTCCAGCAGGCCATCCCAGAAATCACTTTCCACCAGAATGATGGGGATTCTGCGCCCCTTGCCGGTTTGCACCAGGGTCAGGCATTCCGCCAGCTCATCCAGAGTGCCAAATCCGCCAGGGAGCACGACATAGGCCGCCGCATATTTGATGAACATCACCTTGCGGGCGAAAAAATGCCGGTAGGTCAGGGAAACATCCTGATAGGGGTTTGCGCCCTGCTCATGGGGAAGGTGGATATTCAGGCCAACGCTGGGCGATTCACCGGCGAACGCCCCCTTGTTGGCCGCCTCCATGATCCCCGGCCCGCCGCCGCTGATGACCGAAAACCCGGAATCCGACAGCAACCGGGCAACCTCTTCCGCCTTGGCGTACCAGGGATGATCCTCCGGGGTTCTGGCCGAACCGAAGATGCTCACCGCCGGGCGAATGCGGCTGAGCCTTTCAAAGCCCTCGACAAATTCCGCCATGATCTGGAACACGCGCCAGGATTCACGGCTGAGCTCGGCGTTGGCGCCGGGGCTTTTGGGGCGGCTGGAGGAAAAATCATTCATGGTTTGTCTCTCTGGGTTGGATTAGAATCCTCAACCCCGAACTCAGGTTGCAGATAAAGCCCCCAACTATAGGCCATGAACGACCTCAATCCAAGGCAAGGTGAAGCCGCAAGCTATCTCGATGGCCCGTTGCTGGTGCTCGCCGGCGCGGGTTCGGGGAAAACCCGGGTCATCACCCGCAAGATCGCCCATCTGATCAACCAGGTCGGCATGGCCCCCCGTCACATCACCGCCGTGACCTTCACCAACAAGGCCGCCAGGGAAATGAAAGCCAGGGTGGGCGAGCTACTGCGAGGCAGCGACAGCCGCGGGCTGCGCATATCCACCTTCCACACCCTGGGGCTGAACATTCTCAAACACGAATGCCAGGCCGCCGGCCTGCGTCCCGGGTTCACCATTCTCGACGCCCAGGACAGTGAACATCTGATCCGTGAAATTCTGCTCAAGGACGAGCCGGACAACGAAGCCATCCGCCTGGCGCGCTGGCAAATCTCCCAATGGAAAAACGACCTGCTTTCCGCGGAAGCCGCCATGTCCCGTGCGGACAACGCCCTGGAACTGCGCCATGGACAGATCTATGCCGCCTACCAGCGCACCCTGAGCGCATACAACGCTGTGGATTTCGATGACTTGATCCAGCTTCCGGTGCAACTGCTGCAACAAGACGCTGACATCCTGGCGCGCTGGCGACACAAAATCCACTACCTGTTGGTGGACGAATACCAGGACACCAACAGCGCCCAATACGAACTGGTGCGCCTGCTGGCGGGCGTTCGCGGCGCGCTGACCGTGGTCGGCGACGACGACCAGTCCATCTACGCCTGGCGTGGCGCCCGCCCGGAAAACCTGGCGAAACTCAAGGAAGATTTTCCCCGGCTCAAGGTCATCAAACTGGAGCAGAACTACCGTTCCACCGGCCGCATCCTCAAGGCGGCCAACCAGCTCATCGCCAACAACCCTCATGTGTTCGAGAAACGCCTGTGGAGCGAGCTGGGGCCGGGGGAGAAAATCCGTGTCTTTCAATGCCGGGACGAGGAAAACGAAGCCGAGCGGGTGGTCTCGGAAATCATTCACCAAAAGGTAATGCATAAACGCAGCTATGGCGACTATGCCATCCTCTACCGCGGCAACCATCAATCCCGTGTCTTCGAGAAACTGCTGCGCCTGCATAACCTGCCCTATTTCATCAGCGGCGGCGGCTCCTTCTTCTCCCGCAGCGAAATCAAGGACATCATGGCCTACCTGCGCCTGCTGGCCAATCCCCGGGACGATGCAGCCTTTCTGCGCGTGGTCAACACCCCCAGGCGGCAGATCGGCCCCGGCACCCTGGAGCAACTCAGCGACTACGCCAGCGGCAGAAAACTCCCCCTGTTCGACGCCATCGAGGAAATGGGGCTGGCGGAGCGGCTCAAACCCAATGCCCTCGGCCGCTTGCGGGAATTCAGCCGTTGGATCAATCAACTCTCCCGTCTTGCGCACGAAGGGCATCCGCTAAAGACCGCGCGCCAGCTGCTGGAGGACATGGACTATGAAGCCTGGCTGCATCAAACTTCTTCCAACGACAAGGCCGCACAGCGGCGCATGGAAAATGTGGAAGAACTGCTGGACTGGCTACAGCGCCTGCACGAAGACGAGATGCGCGACGAAAGCCTGGCCGGCATGGTCAGCCACCTGGCGCTGATGGATATTCTCGAGCGTCAGGACGAAGACAGCGCCGAAGACAGGGTCAGCCTCATGACACTGCATGCGGCCAAGGGACTGGAATTTCCCTATGTGTTCCTGGTGGGCATGGAAGAGGAACTGCTGCCCCATCGCGCCAGCATCGAAGACGACAATATCGAGGAAGAACGGCGCCTGGCCTATGTCGGCATTACCCGCGCCCGGCGGATACTGCACATCAGCTTTGCTCGCAAACGCCGCAAGGGGGGTGAAGTGGTGGATTGCGAACCCAGCCGTTTCCTGCAGGAACTCCCGGGCGGGGATCTGCAATGGGAAGGGCGGGACGAGGACAGATCCCCGGAAGAAAAGAAGGCCAGGGGGAAATCCCACCTGGCCAATCTGAAAGCCATGCTCGAATAACTGTAGCCCGGCACAAACCGGAAACTCAGGAAGCCCTGAACACGCCCGCTTGCATCATTCCGGCGCACGAACCCATGAACGGGTTCATGCGCCGGAATGACAGCCGAATCGGCGTTTCCCTGAAGTCGTTAACGAACTGTTCGAGATCCTTACTTATTGCTTGGACAACCACTCGGCGATGGTCTTCAGGTCTTCATCCGATACGCCGGCAACAATGCCTTTCATCACGGCGGACTGGCCATTGCTGCGGGTACCGCTCTTGATATCCTTCATTTGCGCCAGCGTGTATTCGGCGCTTTGTCCGGCAATTTTCGGATAGGTATCCATGATCGTGGTCTTTCCATCTGCGCCATGACAAGCCCCGCAACCCTTTGCCGCATACAAGGCCGCACCAGGGTCGGAAGAAGCGGCTGCCGGAGCAGCAGGAGCGGCAGCGGGCGCCGCCGGGGCGGCAGCAGGCGCAGCAGCCCCTGGAGCCGCCACTTTCACTTCACCCACGGGTTTGATGCGCGCCGCCACATCGTCTTCGGCAACAGCCACGGCAGTAGAGCCCATGGCTGCAACAACCAGGAGAGATAGAACAGAAGATTGGAATTTCTTTACCACAATCATTTCCTCGAGTCCGGGTCAGGCGCTCTAATAGGGGAACCTGACGATTCAGTCATAACTTTTCGAATCATACCACTCATCCGCGATTGAGGAAAAATGTAATCCCTCTCCAAACCCGGTTACAGAAAAACCCGCCACAGTTTCCGGCATTCTCCCGTCAAAACCGGAGGCCACGCCGATTTCCACTGGGCGGTCATGGAAAAGCAAGCCGGTATGGTATAGTAGGAAAGTTGTTATCCACATTTGCCGGAAGATGCAGCCCCGGCGCCAAACCCGCCATGAGCACAAAAGAAGAAGCAAAGCCAGACAAGATCTCTGACGAGCAATTACTCAGAGCAAGCCGCTCGTTCGAGGCCATGATGCTCAGTCAGATCGATATCTCCGCCAAACTGGCGAATGATCTCAAATACGCCATTCGTGTGGGCATGGCCGTGCTGGCGCTGATCGCCATTTCCATACTGGTTCTGTTGCTCACCCTGTCTTCCCAGATCAACCGCATCTCCGATGTGGTTCTGGACATGAATACCAATTTTTCCGCCGTCACCGTGCGCATGGATCAAATGAGCCAATATATCGATTCCATGGCGAAACGGGTGGCGCTGCTGCAAGACATGGACGAGCAAACCGCCGGCATGCAACAGGAAATCGCCAGCATCACCGCCAATATGGAAAACATGCAGAAAACCATCAACAGCATGGCAGGCAGAGTAACCAGCGTGCGCAAATCCGTGGAAGGCATGTCAGTTTCCATCAGCCGCATGGATGACCAGGTGCAACTCATGGCGGCGGACATGCAATACATGGCCAAACCCGCTCGCAGCATCAACAAAATGTTTCCCCTGCCCTGAGAAGCCGATCATGCCACAAGAAGAAAAACGCCTGTTCGTCGATATGGTCGGACGCCTGAGCTGGGAAACCCAGCTACACCTGGATGAGCGGCATCATCATTTTTACATCAACAAGATCTTCATCATTATCGTTTCTGTCCTGCTGATGATACTGGCGGCGGTAAATGTCTATTATGTTGCTGTTCTCTATGAAGATCTGAACGGCATTGTAGACAATATGGACTCCATGCACGGCAACATGCAAAAGGTTTCCAGCCGCATGGCGCATATCACCGACAACGTGAAGGAGTTCGAGGCCTATATGCAGCGCATGGACAATATCATCATCAGTACCGGCGCCATGGCCACCATGATGCCTTCCATTTCCGCCAGCATGGGACAGATGGACAAGGACATTGCGGTAATGAATACGGACATGGGAAAGATGGCCAACGGCATGCTGCACGTTGATCAGCGCTTCAAGCACATGACCCAGGGTGTAAACGTAATGCGTCACCATGTACGCGAAATCGCCCATCCCATGGGAACCATGAATCCCTTCATGCCCTAGTGTACTGGCGCACGATTTCCGGCAGGGCCTGCTCCAGGGTGTACAGCGGCGAAAACGCCAGATCCCGCACCATGTCTTGCGCATCGAAATACGCCGACCTGCGCAAGCTGTTCAGTTTCTCCCTGTTCAAGGGCATTTTCCTGCCAGTGACCACTTCCAGCAGGCTACCCGCGCCTGCGCCCAGCCCCAGTAGCCACGGGGGAACCGCCCGGGAAGAAGGCTCCCTGCCCAGCGCCCGGCAAATCAACTCATAGATCTGGCGCGTGGAATACTGCTGCAGATCCGTAACCGTATAGGCTTTGCCTCCGCTGGCGGGCGACAGGGCGGCGAGCAGCAACCCCTGCACCACGTCATCCACATGCACCAGGGAGCGCTTGTCACCAAAATCGGGCAACGGCGGCATACGCCCTGCATCAACGGCGGCCAGCATTTGCGCGATACTGCCCTCACGGGCGAATCCGTATACGGGAGGCAAACGCAGAACCGTCGTTTTCATGCTGCCGGACTTCGCCAGCACCAGCCGTTCCGCCTCCGCTTTGCATTGCGCATACAAGGTTTTGCTGCCATCGAGCACCCGGGTGGAGCTGGCAAAGACCAGGGAGTCCACATCCGCCGCCGAAACCAGATTCAGCAGGTTCCAAGTCCCCGTAACGGTAACAGTCTGATGTTGCGGGTTGTTTTCCGGATGCAAATCCGCTGCCCGGGGCGCATGGCTGGCGAGGTGGAACACCGTAGCAACGCCGCCAACCGCAGCCTCCACGCCTTGATCCCTGGCAAGATCAGCCACATACAACCGCATTCCGACAGGCACATCGATATCCCCCCGCCTGCTCATGGCGTGGACAGAGACGCCCGCCGCCAAAAGCACCTCCACCAGCCGCCGGCCGATGCGCCCGCTGGCGCCGGTGACCAGAGCCGGATAGGGCGGCAAGCCCCGGGCAAGACGAAGCAGGCGTTCCATTACCTCCCGCCTCCCAGCCTTTTGATGCCGGCAGTCATTGCCAACAGCACAAAACGCGCATAGATGCCAGGGATAACGAACGCGGAGAGGAGCAGGCCATTCCGCCCGGCGAGAAATTTGCGATAATAACGCACCATGCCCCGGTGCTTGTGCCAGGAAACCCGCACCGGCGTCGCCTTGCTGCAGCCCCCCTGGTGATGAACGATTTCCACCCGGGGCGCAAACAGGATCTTCCAACCGGCATCGTGAAACCGCCGGCACCAGTCCAAATCTTCGCAGTGCAGGAAATACTGCTCATCCAGCAAACCGACTTCCTCCACCGCAGCACGCCTCGCCAACATGAAGGCGCCGGAAATCGCTTCGACAAACCGGGGTTGATCCGGCAGCGGTTGCTGGTGTAAATCAACCCCACTTCGGCCATTTGATACTCCCGCCGCCTTGCGCAGACCGCTGCCCAGGGTGGGAAGATTGCGGCGGCAGCCCCGTTGCTCGCTTCCATCCGGATTCAGGATGCGGCAGCCCGCCATCCCCGTCCGGGGATCATCCTCCAGGAACTTCAGCATGGCTTCCAGCGTGTCTGGCTGCAATATACAGTCGGGATTGAGCAGCAGCAGATACTCACTGCCGGCTGCGCGCAGTCCCTGGTTGGCGGCAGCGGCAAAACCTGAGTTGCTCGTATTCTGAATCAGGCGAAGTTGGGGAAAGGCTTTTCTTGCTCTCGCTGCGCTTCCGTCTGTAGAAGCGTTGTCCACGAGGATCACTTCAACAGGCAGCGTACTGGCATACACCGCGGCAAGGCATTGCAGCAACAGTTCGCCACTGTTGAAATTGACGATTACCGCAGAACATCGGGAATTTTCCGCAGTGGTGGTATTCTCCGCTGTATCAGTTTTTTCCATCTGGGTTGTATTGGGCCTTTTTCAAATTCTGGAGCAATTCCAGATTGTGCTTGTAGGCCCCGGCAACCTTGCGGACGCCGTCTTCCTTCAAATAGCCCTTGTTGCCTGCGGCGAGATAGGTCGCATAGGTTCCGGAAGCCAGCATGAAGGCCGCATTGATCAGGTCGGTATTGTTTCCTTCGTCCTTGAGACGGTTCGCCACGTCCACAAACTGGTCCATCATGCCCAGTATCTGTTCATCCCGATTGGGTGTATCTGCCATAAAACTGTACCTTGAATAAATGAGGAAATCTCGGAATCGGTCTGGCGCGGATTATCTCATATCAACCCGCTGCGGGTCAGCGGGAATGGCGGATTTTCAAGAAGGGGCGCTCCACTGCCCAGTATGAGAGGGAAGACACCAGCAGCACCGGCACGGCAACCCAAAGCAAGCCGTTCAGCAATGGCATATCAGGCGTCAGCACCGGCAACCTTGCCTGGTACAACCATTTCACCAGCGGAAAATGCCACAGATACAGGCTGTAGCTGATCAGTCCCATATACATGATGGTTCGATTGGCCAGGAAAAAATCCGTTACCGGCGTCCCCAGGGCGACAACCAGCACCAGAATGGCGACGCACAGACCAAAAAGACTATGCCAGATGAACAACGACCAATGACCGCCCCAGTAGGTAAGCCCCTCCACATTGACCGCCCCTATGGGCTGGGTAACATGAATGAACCATGCCAGCACACCAAGGCCGCAAACGCCGACCAGCAGCAGCAAATATCGCCAGCGATAGACCCGGGACTGCTGAAAGCCCTTCTCGCGAATCGAGGAATAAACCCACGCCGCCGCCATGCCGGAAACAAACTGCTCCAACCTTCCGGGCAGCTGGTTCAGCCACCATACTTTCTCGCTTACCGGCAGGTCATGAAGAAAATACTGGAAAAGGCTGTAGCGATACAGCACCGCCGCCAGCAACACAACCGCAAGCAGCCACATCCAGCGCGCGGGCACGACGGCAAGGGCCAGCAGAGGCAGGAGAAGATAGAAATCGAATTCCACGGGAAGCGTCCAGTACACGGGATTCAGCTGCGTGGACGGCCCGCCAAAGAGATTGTGCACCATCAGCAACTGGGCGAGAATGTCCCCGGTCGCAGGGAAGCTGGCGCCGCTAGCGAACAGCACCAACAGCAATACGGCTATCTGTACATAGTAGGCGGGCAGCACTCGCAACAGGCGGCGGCGGAAATACTCCGGGGTGCGAATCGGCGGACGGTTTCCCAGCCAGGCCTGGCAATAGGCCAGGCCCAGCACAAAGCCGGAAAGCACAAAGAAGATATCCACCCCCGCCCAGCCTGTGCGCACCAGGGGCGTCAGGTCCAGAGCCAATCCCCATACCTCATATTCATAAACGGGCCGCCCGGAAAACCCCCATACATGCCAGACAGCCACCCACAAGGCGGCCAGGCCACGCAGGCCGGTAAGGGAATCCAGGTAGATACGGGCGCTGATGCCTTCTTTTTCCAGCCGGTAAATGGAATCAGTAGAGGACATCGGGTTTCAGACGTGGGGAAGCGGGACGATCAGATTATCATTCCCGGTCGCTTCTCACAAATGCGCGGCAGGGAGTCCCGCCGCCAATCCCGAAAACCGGCGCGGCTTACTGCAGACTGGACGGATGTACGGAAAACTCGCCGCCGGGCTGAACCGAAAACGGCCCCCAGATGCGCACCACAGGCAATGTCTGGGCATCACCATGGACACGAAACACACTGCCGCCATCAACGGCGGCGCCAATGAGATCCACGCCGTCTTTCGCATGAAAATCCACATTGGCAGATCCATTTGCCGTCCCGACAACCGTATTCGCCGCCACCAGGCGATTCGGCGCAGGCAATATACAGGTTCCATTCACACTATAGCTGGCGCCGGACAGGCTGACTGACTCATCCGGGCTTACCCCCTGAACAATACAGTCTGCGGTGGCCGCCACATCGACGGCCGGGTCGATGAGATCGGGGATCTGATCGCCATCACTGTCCCGGAAACAATCCCCCGCAGCAGTGATGACCATGCTACCGTCTGCATCCATGGTCATGCCCGCAAAGGTGCAACTATGAGTAATATCGCCGTTTTCCAGAAACTGCAGGGTGCCTGAAGCGCCAATGAGCACCACGCTGCTGCAGGTGCTTCCTGCAAGCTTCAGCACGCCATCGACTCCCAACTGCACGTCCGATGCGCTGCAATCAAACTGGAAGCGATTGTCCCGCAGGGAAACCGGTATGGGAGCAACCGCGGCGGCCAGCTGCACATTCGTCGCAGCGCCGGCCACTCCCGCCGCCATGAGCATCGAAGCGGCAACAACCAAAGAACAGATCCGTGGAGACCAGGAGAGAGGGCGCAAGTTCATGTTCATGAAAGATGCTCGTATCAAGATAACCATCAAGCCCTGCTCTGCAAGCCTGGCTCATGCTGTTACGGGTTTCTAGGGCCTGACAACACGAATCCTAGGACTTCAGAAAACGGGAAAAGTTGCATCGAGGGTAGTGTCAAAATTCTTTCGCACTTTTCAGGCGTCCAGCTTGAATTCCTTTGGGTGATGTGGTCAAGGAATTTCGGACACTCCAGTTAAGCCGCATCGTTGTCCAATTCCTGTAATTGCTTTTCGTATGCATTGGGGCTGACGTAGCCCAGATACGAGTGCAATCGCTGGCTGTTGTAATACATCGTGATGTAGTCCAGCACATCCTGCTGGGCCTCCAGGCGGGTCTGATAGTAGGTCCATTGCACTCGCTCCTGTTTCAGGCTGCCAAAGAAGCTTTCTGCCACGGCATTGTCCCAACAATTTCCCTTACGGCTCATGCTGCCCTGGATGCCATGGGTGTCCAGTAACCGGCGGAAGGCTTTGCTGGCATATTGTGAACCTCGATCAGAATGGTGAATTAATCCCGGCTTTGGTTTACGACGCCAGATCGCCATGGTCAGCGCATCGCAAACCAACTGGGCCTTCATTCGTGTACTCATGCTCCAGCCCACGACTTTTCGGGAATACAGATCGATCACAACAGCCAGGTATAACCAGCCTTCCCGCGTCCAAAGATGTGTAATATCAGATACATAGACCTGATCAGGCTGCGAAACATCAAATTGCCGATCCAACAGGTTATCGAACACAGGCTGCTTGTGATTACTATCTGTTGTCACCTTGTATTTTTTGCGATGACGAACCTGAACGCCGGCTTCTCGCATCAGTTTCCGGGCCTTGCTGCGGCTTACCGGATAGCCCAAGGCATTCAAGGCGGCTTTCATGCGCCGGCTGCCGTAGCTGTACCTGGAGGATGCCGCCAGATCCTTGATCCACTCCAGCATCTCTTCATGCTCGGGATCCGGTTGTCTGCCGTCCTCCAGGGCTTGCCAACGGTAATAGCCACTGCGTGTCACACCCAGAACCTGGCATTGCAGGCAAACGGGCCAGGTATTCTTATGCTGGGTGATGAAAGCGTATTTCATTTCGTTTCTGCTGCAAAGAATACCGTCGCCTTTTTTAAGATGTCTTTCTCCATCTGAAGGTGTTTTACCTGAGCCTTGAGCTTACGAATCTCTTCCTGCTCAGGCGTCCGCTTGCCATTGCCTCGAAAGGCCTGACCATCGTCATCGGCCTGATGTTCCCTGACCCAGCGGCCCAGCAGATTGGCTTCAATTTCCAGGCTGCGGGCAGCCTCTGCCCGGGTATAGCCCTTGTCCAACACCAGGCTGACAGCGTCCAGCTTGAATTCCTTCGGGTACTTCTTTCTCGTCTTCATATTTCGTTTCCTCAGTTTGAGTGTATGACTCTTAACTGGGGTGTCCTGTTCCATTGGACCGCGTCATGTGGCACTTACGTCATTATAGGCTATATTTTGCAGCTGCTCGAATAGAGGCTCATTCCATTCAGGAGTGGCCTGTACTTTTTGTAGTAATTTTGGGGAAAAAGGAGTGCCATATTTTTCTTCATACCACCTAAAATAATGAATGGCATGTGTTCTTGCTGGATTTCGTTTGGGGTAGACTAAGGTTTCCATGCAATTATTACACAATAGTTCAGGATATTGTTGGTTAATTACATGTTCTCGCACAGATGCCATAAGATCAGACTGCCAAATTTCTGTGGTGCAGTTTTTATTGATATCGCCCCATGCTAACTTAGACGGCGTATTAAAGCAGCAAGGATAAACTGAACCCTCATAACTAACATATAAGGTTTTAAAGGGTTCGGTGCAAAATATGTTTTTATTATATCGATACTTGATTTGTTCCTTTCTTGGAACCTTGATATCGTGTTTTTTCTTTGTTTTTTCACCAAGTCCTTCTTTACCACCACGTTTTATAGACGCAATTTCTTTGAGGGTAGAGATTGGCACAGATAATTTCTCTGCAGAATGGTACACAGGTGGAGTGGTGCTTGCTTCGTACTCCTTCGTTCCTAAAATAATGTTATACTTATCTGCTATTTGTTTGGCTTCCGCCAGAATTTCTTGATGTTGATCTACGCTGTAAATAGAAACATGCTCATATAATTCTTTTATCTTGCCGAAGACTTGTAAAGGTTTGAGATGAATTACATTAACACCCGCCTCCCCCATGATCTGTACAAACTCTGGGAGCCGGGATACATGATGTTGGAAGGCTAGGCTATTGACAACTATGAGGGGGTATTCACTACCATTGATCACTTTATGTTGATTAAGGCGTCGTATTCCAGTTAGAATCTTTTCATAATCGCCTCCTAGGTAGACATTTTCATAATCGTCTTGATCTGCGCCAGAAAAGCTTATGGTAACTTTGCTTATTTTCTGCTTTATTACCTCGGCACAAAGACTTTCAGTTAGATGCATCCCGTGGGTGAAAAAATCCACCATAACATCATATTTCCCCAGCTTTTCCAACAACATAGGGAATTGAGGGTGTAGTGTAGGCTCACCGTAGCCGAAAGCGTGTACAACAAGGGCATGCTTCAAGGCTTCTTCTAACTTATCTTCAATAAGGTTAAGATCAAAGAAGCCCCGATGGCGAGCAGAAATACTTGTAAATCGTTTGTTGCTTAGTGCAGAAAAGGTTGGACACATGGCGCACTGCAAGTCACATACGTTACTTACTTCAATAAATATTTCTAGCGGCCACTTTGGATGCTCCGCAGTTTCGTAAAAATTAAGTAGTGACTCTAGGCTTATTTTCTTATTTTGATGGAACAGAGGCGCGGTAGAAACTGTTGTAGATCTGTCATCAGACAGTCTAGGAGCAGTGTTTGCCCAACCAGCAATTTTTAGTTTTGGAATATATTTAAGTACGTTTTTAACAAATGGCATTTTCAGTACCCATAAAGCTCAAAATAAGGTGCGCAACGCCTTTTTATCTCCCTTATTTGCTCTTTGGTCAACACTTCTCGAAATTTATTTCTTTCCGGGTAAATCTTAACATCAGAATAACGCATTTCCTCACTCTTTTCACCAAGGAACTTTAAAATAGCATCAGTGGACTCTTTCGGTTTAGAAGTAAATTCTTCATAAGATATCTCCAGCACACGACTACCACCTAACACCTTATATTCAGTCATAATCGCCATAGACTCATTCCAATAACTGGTAGCTGCTGTTATATTTGGCAAATGAACAACCTTACCAACAAAAAGGCTTGCAACCACGTTAAGAGGATTGCGATATATATGAATAAATTTTGCACGAGGAAACATATTGCTTATAAGAAGAATTCCATACAGGTTTTGGGGAGTTTTATCAAACCACCTCCCCTTTGGATTACCTTTTTTTTCCAGGTACAGTCGCCCATACCCCTCTGCCAAATCTTTTCGTGATTCCGACAATTTCACCAGTTGCTCAAATTCCGTTGGAGTGATCCCATCCATTTCCTGCTGCTTTCTCACAATTTCATTACGCTGATATGGGCGTAAGAACATTGGTGAGCCAAACGGATCACTCCAGCGAAAAAAATGTGTTTCCTCTGGGCATTCCAAACGAGGATGGTTTCGCAAGACATCTCTCAGAATAGTTGTACCAGATCTCACACACCCCACGATAAAAAAAGGAGTCCTATCCTTATCCGTGGGGTTTCTGTTAACCACTTGTGTCAACCGTTGTTTTAGGTTATTAATCAATTGCCTCCTCCAATAATAAACTGCTTAGATCAACACGTTTTAAGTAGCCTATTTTACCATACCTTTGTAGCCAGAATGATTGATCTTTGATCTTGCTCACCAATGAGTGACACTCAGTTTGCCGTCTTATTTGCGATGCAGTTCATGAATTGGCTTGCGGGACAGTTTGCGCTTCAGCTTTCTCTGCACATTGACCGGCACCAGTCTGGACACCAGGCGGCCGACGCGCCCCTGTCTCAGGGCAAGAAGATGCATCAACAACCGCTCCTTGCGGCTCAAGCGCCCCCGCCGCCCTTCCGCCTGCCGGGATTGCAGCAACAGATTTTCAAGCCAGGCGTCATCCATAGCGGGCAGCGCCTGTTGCACAGGTTCGGTCTCCGGCAGGTAATGCTCACGATAGAACTTCTCCCCTCCCCGGGGCATGGGCTGGTTCCGCCATGGTTGCGCACGGGTGTCTTGTTGCGCAAGCAAGCTTCGCTTTTGCATGAACCATTGCAGCCATTGCTCCGGGGAGTAATTCCAGGGTGCAATCCAGGTCAGGGGGCGATTCTGCAAGCGCTCGGGGAATGCGCCGATACCCGGCGCTACGATAGGAAGCCCGCTCAGAAGCATTTCGCTCAGGGTATAGCTGTAGGTTTCCGGCCACAGGGCGGTAAACCAGACGATATCCGGTTGCAGCTCCTGCAAATGCCGGGGCAATGCTTCCTCACTGTAGGCGCCATGCTCTATCACGGCTTCCGCCAGCGGCCGGTAGGCATACCCGAGCAAATGAAACTCCAGTGGCGCGGCTTTCTTTTGCGCCGCAATCGCCACGGCTTCGAGGGTGTCAGCGCCTTTTTCGGGACTCAACGCCCCCAACACCAGCACCCGCAAGGGGCGCCCGCCCCGATAGGGGCTTTCCACGGCCGGCCAGGGCATATGCTCTTCACTGTCAGGGTGCCAGGCGAGCAGATAATTCAGGCCGGGATAATAACGCCGGAATTCCCGCACCACCCAGGCGGAAGGCGCGATCACCCGTTGCGCCCTTTGCAGCAACTGCCGTTGGTTGTCCTGCCATTCCTTCAGGCTGACGGCCAGGGGATAGGAGCTGCGCTGGGCATCGAGATCCGGCGTATAGCGGCCTTTTGCATCCGTCTGGCTGGGATGGGCATTGATGAAATAATAATCATGCAAGGTAATGTCGAAAGGCAGCTGCAAGTCATGCGGCAATCCCCACAGGCAGGTTTCCAGCCCCAGGGTATGGTGAAAATGCAGCCGGCTCACCCCGGCCAGGCGCAACAACTCCAGCAACTGCGGATACATTTGCGGCAGGGAAAAAAACAGGCCCGGCGCTGCATCGGTCGCACCGAAGGAAAGCATGGCGCCGCCGTCTTCCACCGGGCGCATCACCAGGGCGTCCATGTCTTCCGCCAGCCAAGCCGACAGCTCGCGGATATGCTTCTTGGTGCCGCCTCCCAGGTGATGGGTTAGATGCAGCACCTTTTTTCGCCGGGACGTGCGCAGCATTTCCAGCAGCACCCGGGCGCGGGGAAGCCGCGCCGGATCTTCCCGGATATGCTGCTCCACCAACACATGGTAATCCGGATGCAACTGTTGCAAGATTTCCTGGGCATGGGCAATGCGCTCGGCCTGCTCATGGGAAAAGCTCACGCCGCCTTCATGAAACACAAACACGTCGCAGCAGAGCACATTGCGCCAGCCCAGTCCGGCCGCGCGGCGACAAAAGTCATTTTCTTCACCATAGCCCCGGCCAAAGCGTTCCACATCAAACAGGCCGGTTTCCTCCAGGCATTGGCGGCGAATGTACTGACAAAAGCCCACGCCAGTGGGAATATCCACCACCTCGCCGGCATTCACCTGGCGAAACAAGGCATCCAGGGAGGCCACATTCCACTGCCGGGGCAAGGGACTGGATTGACAAAAGCGGGGGAAGCTGCAGATGGTGGCGTTGTTGGAAAACGGCGTCAGCGTACCGATTTTCGGATCCCGTTCCGCCGCATTCACCAACCGATCCAGCCAGTCATTGGCGACTTCGGTATCGCTATTGAGCAGCACCACGTCATGCTCGTCACTGAGAGCCATACCCCGGTTGACCGTGGCGACAAAACCAAGGTTTTCTTCATTCTCCAGCAGCTCCACATGGTTATGCTCTTCAGCAAACCGCCGCAGGTCTTCTCCTATGCCCGGATCCGGCGAGGCGTCATTGATGAGGAGCAGACGGTACCTGGTCTGCTGGGGGCTGTTGACTACAGACGCCAGACAGCGCCGCAAGGCTTCCCGCCCGCCGTACACAGGAACGATAATGTCCACTACCCGGCTCATTCCTTGTCCAGAAACAACAATTTGCGCACCAGTCTCACGGCCGGATGATTCAACTGGGCATCGCGTTTCTCCACTACGGAAACCGCATATTCCAGCTCCCCGGCCAGTCGCTGCAACTGCGCATCCCTTTCTTCCACGACGCCCTGGGCGTATTTCAGTTGCTCATCGCGTTCGCCCACCACGGATACGGCATATTCCAGCTCCCCCGCCAGCTTTTCCAGTTGCCTATCCTTATCTGCCACCACCGCCAGCGCCTGCTGGTGTTCTTTTCCCAGGGATTGCAAGTCGTTGTTGATGGCGAAGAGCCGCCCGTCGGCTTCCACCAGGCCGGAAACCAGCGCCGGACAATCCTCCAGCAGCGCATCATATTCCCGCCAGACCCTGTCCAGCGCCGCCCTGTCCAGGGTCTCCGACAGGAGCAGGCGGTAGGCCTGGCTTGCCAGGCGCTCCAGGCCTGCCGCAGGCTCTGCGGAAGCGGTATGCTGATGGCGCAGGCCAGGATCGATCTCGGCGGCAACAGCTTCCGTCGCCGCTTCCATGGTTTGCGGCCAGGTAACGCCCAGCGCCTCTTGCGTTCCGGCAAGCGCTGTTTTCCAGTCTTTCAGCAGACTTGCATAGTCCACGCGGCAACGCGGCAGATCCCGGCTGGCTTCTTCACTGTCCCGGGTATAGCGCAACCACAACAGTCTGGCGCCGGCACGGCCTATGGGATCGCGGCGGCACAGGGACGCCGCCACTTCTTCGGGTGCGCGAGTGGCCAGAACAGCTACCGGCCTCCATCCCGCCAGGCGGGCGGCTTCCTTCCAGAACGGCAGCAACAGGCACAAGCGCGGATCCTTGGCAGCCGCCAAAGACGCCCCGGCAAATGCCGTTTCGAGAAAGCTGACGGCCCGGGTCATCAATGCGCTGACCTGATCACCGGAACACCAGCGGGGAGGCAGGGGCCGGAAGTCATACCAGCTTCGCTCCAGTACGCACAGCAGCGCCTCGTTGATGGCAACCAGTTCTTCATGCTCCCAGAAACCCCGGTCATTGACATCGGACTGGGCCTGGAGCAAATGCCTGCCCACATCGGCGCCGAGGAGATTCAACACCCGGGTCAGCACCGAAGTCCCGCTACGGTGCATCCCCAGCACCAGGATCAATGTTCGGTCTTCAGGCATGACGGGGCGGCGCCGCTGGCAGAGCAGAGTTGGCGGGAATCAGGTAAGCTTTGCACATATCCGGGATGATACGTGTTTTCTGCAGCCAGATGAATCATGAATGATACAGTGACCTACAACTTCTCCTATAGCTACAACCTAGGCTCCTCTCCCCAAACCCAAAAAGAAGAAGCATTGATCGCTTTTGATGACTGTCTGGAATTCCCGCTTCCCGAGCAGCGAATACTGATCCGCAGCAAGCACAGCGGCCGGCAAATCATAGTGACGAATGACGTGCTGTATTCCCTGCACCTGTGCCGCGAATTCAGAACCATGACGGAACATGTGGAGCACCTGGGCCAGCAAATCCCCGAACTGGAGAACGAACAGGAGGACATCCGCCAGGCCCTGAGCAGCATCCAGCAGGCGGGCCTGATGCTCTCGGCGCAAAACAAGGCCGCGGGCATACAACCGGCGGCACCGGAGCCGCCCCGCCCACAGCGCCTGTGTTTCTGCATCCTTAGCTGCGACCGCACGGAATCGCTTTCCCGACTGCTGGAAACCATGGCCGCCAGCCACCGGTTTCTTGCGCAAAATCGCTACTATGTGGTCGATGATTCCCGGCAAAAGGAAAACCGTGACCGTAATTTGCAGCTCTGCAGGGAATTCTCCTCCGCCCATGGCATGGAGCTGCGCTATTTTGGCATGGAAGCGCAGAACAAGATCCTGGCCCGGCTAAAAGAGCAGCTGCCCGAACACGCCGAAGGCCTTGATTTTCTTCTGGGACGCTGCCAGGACAATCCAGCCATCCCTTCCTACGGCCGCACCCGCAACTGGGGTTTGCTGTTGGGCGCCGGGCGCAAGGCGGTGCTCATCGACGATGACATTCTGTTCCAGCGCGTTGAACCTCCGCAAAACCAGGAGGAAATCGCAATTACCTCCAAGCCGCGGGGCGCCGAGTTTTTTCGCTCCGATGACGAGTGGCATGCGCTGTACAATCCGCAAAACACGGACCCCAGCGCAAACCTTTTCAGCACCGCATTGGGCGCAACACTGGCGGAAGCGCTTTCCCTGTGCGGAACCAAGGCGCTCCGGCAACAGGCCTTGCGCAACCTGCATCCGACGGATTTCCCCCATGTGGAAGCCGATTCCAGGATCCTGCTGACCTCCTGCGGCTACGCCGGGGATCCGGGTACAACATCCAACACCTGGATCTACCAGCTGCCAGAGCATTACCGAAAGCGCCTGCTGGCATCAGAGCAAGACTACCGGCACCACATTACTGCGCGAAACACCTGGCTGGGCAGCTTCGCCCCCGCATTTCGGCGCCAGCTTTCCCTGATGTCCCCAATGATGGGAATCGACGCCAGCCGCCTGACGCCCCCCTTCTTCCCCCTCTACCGCAACGAAGACCTGTTGTTCGGGCAAATGCTGCATTTCCTGCATCCCGGTGGCCTGTTTCTGGACGCCCCCTGGGCCGTGCCCCATCTTCCCGCAACACGGCGACAATGGAAAAAAGACCTGGCCCTTACGCCACAAAACTATGGCCTGCTGGATTTTTCTTCAGATGCCCTGGCTCTCGAGCCCCCATCGTTCCTTCCGCATACCGCCAGCGAACGCCTGCGGGCCTGCGGCGATTTCTTTTCCCGCCTGGGCGGGCTGTCAGACCAAATGCTGACAGAACAGATCGCCCGGCTGACCCTGGGGCTACGCAGCACCCAGGCCTGCAGAATCGATCAGGTGCTGGAAACCGGCAAGGATGCACCGGACTTCTGGAAAAACGACCTGCAAAAGATCATTCAGTCAAACAAGCAGAGCCTGGCCATGCCGTTGCCCGGCGGTTTCCAGGGACTTCCCGGCGGGGAAGAGGGACAAAGGGCCCTGGCGCGCGCATTGTGGATCCGCTTCGCCCAAGGCATTCAGGCCTGGGAAGCCTGTATGAACATCATGCAGGAAATTCAGATGGAAGCCTCGTAAGCCGCCAGCACCTCCCCGGCCTCGCCCTGCATACGGGAA
>JAMOMB010000073.1 GCA_027068795.1 Sedimenticola sp.
GCCCGCCTGCTGGTGCTGTTGCAGCAACTGCTCCAGGGCCTTTGTCTGCATGCGTCCGCGCTCGTCCACTGGCACCTTGACCAACTGTCGGGTGCCGATACCGAGAATGTTTGCGGCCTTGTCCAGGGAGTAGTGGGAATCGGCAGATACAAAGGCCACCAGGGGAGGCTGTGCGAACAGCCCGTCCTGTTTGCTGGTTTCGGCAGCCCGGTTTCTGGCAGCGAGCATGGCGATCATGTTGCCGCTGCTCGAGCCGCTGGTCATCTGTCCCTCTCCCCCCTCGAAGCCCGCCAGATCCAGCATGGTATCGAGCATGAAATGCTCCATCAGCGTGGAAACCGGCGCGCCTTCGTAGGTGCAGGCGGAGGTGTTGCTGACAGCGGTAATGATTTCCCCGGCAATGGAGGGCAGATTGGCGCCAGACCACATGCGGTTGAGAAAACCCGGGTGGCCGGTTTTCACGGAATGCTGCAGGTATTGTTCCATCCATGCAAACAATTGCTGCCAGTCTCCGGTGGCGGATTTTTCCAGGGCCAGCTTTGCCGCCAGCGCATCGGGCTCCAGATAATCCAGGAATTTTCCCTGCTTGCGTCCTGCGTGGTATTGCCCTACCAATGCCAGCAGGCGCTGGAATATTTCTTCTTCATTCATGAATCGTTCTGAAATCCGGGTGACAATGGTGGCGTAGGGGTAAACAATAATGATACCAGACGCCAGCCTGGATATGCTCTCCGGTAAAGTATCCGCCTTGGCCTTTGTGTCATTCTTTACTGAGACAGCAGGTTCAGGGAATTGTTGCGGACGGACAAATATTAACCCGGCGACTCACGATGTCCATGGGTGTGCTCGCGTCTGAGGTCCAGAGGACGACATCCCAAACTGCCGGGCGAATAAATGCTTTCCGTGCTTCACTTTCTCGCAAAATATAGTAAAATGCCACGTTTACCCGGGTTCGGTTTGCGCTGAATCGCTGGATTACACTGAATTTTAAGGCTTTTACTCAATATGGTTACCATTCGTCTTGCCAGAACTGGCGCCAAGAAGCGCCCTTTCTACCACATCGTCGCTACCGATTCCCGCAGCCCTCGTGATGGCCGCTACATTGAGCGCCTGGGGTTCTTCAACCCTGTAGCGAAAGAAAACGAAGAGGCCCTGCGCATCGATCTGGCGCAGGTAGACAACTGGATTGCCAAGGGTGCGCAGATGAGTGAACGTGTCGCCTCGCTGGTGGCTCAGTACCGCAAGCAGGGGCAGAGCGAAGCAGCCTGAGGGTTGTCGTGAGCCTGGGCGGTGAACGATAGCCAGGTTACGGGGTGGAGCATCGAGGGTGACGGGCCGGACCGGCTGGTCACCCTCGGTCGTATTTCCGGTTTGCATGGCGTTCAGGGCTGGTTGAAAGTATTTTCCGATACCAGGCCGCGGGAGAACATCCTCACATACTCCCCTTGGTATCTGCAACGCGGCCAGGGCTGGGAAAAATGGTTGCCGGAAGCCGGACGGCGGCAGGGAAAGCTGGTGCTGGCCAAATTACAGGGCTGTAACGACCGGGAAACCGCCCGGGAATTGATGGAGGCGGCCATTGCAGTACGCCGCTCCCAGCTGCCGGTGACGGCGGACGAGTTTTACTGGGCGGATCTGGAAGGATTGCAGGTTGTCACTTGCCAGGGTGTGAATCTGGGCAGGGTCAGCCACTTGTTTGAAACCGGCGCCAATGATGTGCTGGTGGTTCGGGGAGAGAAGGAGCGTCTCATTCCCTGGATATGGGAACAGGTGATTCAGGATGTGGATCTGGAACAGGGACGGATCAGGGTGGACTGGGATCCGGAGTTCTGATGAGATTTGATGTGGTCAGCCTGTTTCCGGCGATGTTCGAGGCGGCGAAACAAGGGGTTACCGGCAAGGCGTTGCAGGGAAAACAGGCCAGTCTGCATTTGTGGAATCCCCGGGACTATACGGAGGATCACCACCGTACCGTGGATGACCGTCCCTATGGAGGCGGCCCGGGCATGGTGATGAAGGTGGATCCGCTAAAGGCGGCGCTGCAGCAAGCGAAGCAGGCCGCGCCGCACAGCCGGGTGATCTATCTCACCCCGCAAGGACGGCGCTTTGACCAGAAAGCCGCCAGGGAAATGGCAAGGCGAAGTGGTATGATACTGCTGGCTGGCCGCTATGAAGGGATCGATGAGCGGCTGGTGGATTGCTGCGTGGATGAGGAATGGTCCATTGGCGATTATGTGTTGTCCGGTGGCGAACTCGCGGCCATGGTGATCATGGATGCCGTGATCCGGCTGCTTCCGGGGGTGTTGGGGCATGCGGAATCCGCACAGCAGGATTCCTACATGAATGGTCTGCTGGATTTCCCCCAGTATACCCGCCCTGATGACCTGGATGGACGGGATGTTCCGGAGGTGCTGCTGTCCGGGGATCATGCGGCCATTGAGCGCTGGCGTTTGCAGCAGGCCCTGGGCCGCACCTGGCTGCGCCGCCCGGACTTGCTGGAGCAGCGGGAGCTGTCCGATGAGGAACAGCGCCTGCTGGAAGAATTCATACGCACCCACCAGGGGGCGTCGGCGTCTTCATGAGATATTGAAGGCAGAACTTTATGATTAATGATGATACGCGCCGTGAGGCGCCAGAACTGGTAGAGGAGCAACAACGATGAGCAATATCATCCAGGAACTCGAAGCGGAACAGATGAACAAGGAGATCCCGGACTTTGGTCCCGGTGATACCGTTGTTGTTAAGGTCAAGGTGAAAGAAGGCAACCGTGAGCGCTTGCAGGCGTTTGAAGGCGTGGTGATCGCCAAGCGCAACCGCGGCCTGAATTCCGCATTCACTGTACGCAAGATTTCCCATGGCGAAGGCGTAGAGCGTGTCTTTCAGACTCACAGCCCCATGATCGACAGCGTGGAAGTGAAGCGCCGTGGCGCGGTGCGCCGCGCCAAGCTGTATTATTTGCGGGGTCGCACGGGCAAGGCTGCCCGTATTCGCGAGAAGCTCAAGTAACAGGCTTCGAGCACCACCCTGGTTTGCAAAAGCCGTCATGCCCAGGCATGGCGGCTTTTTTTATGGGGCTGCCCCGGCCGACATCCTGATATGATGCAATCTTTTGCTGATACCTGAGCACCATGAGCAGCAGTTTCTACTGGCACGACTACGAAACCTGGGGTACGGATCCACGAAAGGATCGGGCGGTGCAGTTTGCAGGCCTGCGCACTGATCTGGATTTCAATCCCATTGGTGCGCCGCTAATGGTGTATGCCGCCCCGGCGGACGACATGCTGCCTCAGCCCGCAGCCTGTATGGTAACCGGCATCACACCCCAGGCTGCTCGGGAAAAGGGCGTATGCGAGGCGGAGTTCTTCCGTCTCATTCAGGAAGAACTGTCGCGTCCCGGCACCTGCGCCCTGGGATACAACAGCATTCGTTTCGATGACGAGTTCACCCGCTATGGTTTGTACAGAAATTTCTACGACCCCTATGCGCGGGAATGGCAGAACGGCAACTCGCGCTGGGACATCATCGATATGGTGCGCCTGACGCATGCTCTACGCCCGGAAGGGATCAACTGGCCGCAGGATGAGCATGGCGTAACCAGTTTTCGCCTGGAGTTGTTGACCGCCGCCAACGGCATCGAACATGAAGGCGCCCATGACGCTCTGGCGGATGTCAGGGCGACGATAGCCATGGCCAAGCTGGTGAAGGACAAGCAGCCGCGGTTGTTCGACTATCTGTTCAACAACCGGGACAAGCGTAAATTGGCGCAGCAGCTGAATCTGCGCGACCAGCAGCCTGTGGTGCATGCGTCGGCAAAATACCCGGCGCGTCTGGGTTGCATCGCCGTGGTGGTGCCTGTGGCGCAGCACCCGACCAACCGCAACGGCATCATCGTTTATGACCTGCGTATCGACCCCCAGCCCCTGTTTGACCTCAGTGCGGAACAGATTCGCGAGAAACTCTATACGCCCAGCAGCGAGTTGGCGCAAGGGGAGCAGCGCATTCCCCTGAAAGTAATCAGCGTGAATCATGCACCGGTGGTGGTTCCATTGAATACCCTTGGCAGCGCCGCCAGGGAGCAATGGGAACTGGATCCTGAGCGGGAACAGCGGCATCTGCAGGCAATCCGTAACGCCCCGGAATTGCAGAAAAAACTGCAGGAAGTATTCACGGGCGAGCATTTTGAGGAATGCGCGGATCCAGACCAGAATCTGTATGCCGGGTTCCTGTCGAACAATGACCGGCGCTTATGTGATCAGGTGCTGCGCTGCAGCCCGGAAGCGCTGGCGTCCTTTCATCCTGCATTTGAAGATGATCGATTGCCCGAACTGTTGTTTCGCTATCGGGCGCGCAATTGGCCGCAAACCCTGGATGCGGCGGAACAACAGCGTTGGGAAGAATACCGCAGATACCGGCTGACCGATCCCCGGGGAGGAGCGAGCATCGTTCTGGAGGAATACCGCCGGCAGCTGTCGCGCATGGCGGTGGATGCGGAATTGACGGCAGCGCAGCGAAAGCTGGTTGATGCGCTGCTGGACTGGCCGGAAGCAATCGGCCTGCATTGATTTGGTGGGCCGCGCCAGGCCGGTCAGTCGGCCTGTTTTTCCTTTTTTGCGCCGAACTCCGCCATCAGCACTTCTTTTCCAATGCGCTTGGTGAAATAGTAAACGCGCTTCAGTGCTTCCAGCAGCTCGGTTTCCGTCTGATAGGTGAGCCTGCGCAGGGGAGCATCCGCTGTCATGCGGTGTACGATGTGACGCTCGATCTCGGCGGAAAGTTCACTGACCCTGCTCTTGGCCTTGAGCACTCTGCGGGCGGCTTTCTTGTCCATGCGGGTGACGGCTTGCGTAGCTTCTTCGAGCAGGTGAAAAAGCTCGTCCACCAGCGCTTCGAACAGCTTTCGGGTTTTCTCACCCACGACCAGTTCTTCGTGCAGGCGTTTTCGGCCGACATGGATGAGGTGTAACTTGAGGTTGTCGCCGATATTCTCGTAATAGGAGGCGATGGTCAGGTAGTGGTGCAGCAGTTCCGCTTCGTCTGACCTGAGATCGCCCTTGGCCAGCTCCCGCAGATAATCGAGAATAGGCCCGTGCAGCATGCCTACTTCCCTGTCCATGCGGCTGAGTTCCGATAGCTCCCGGGCGCTGCCGTCCATGGCCAAGTGCACGCCCTGGCGCAACATGGGCAGCACCCGCTCCGCCATGCGCCCGATTTCCATGCGCACCCGATCCAGGGCGAGAGAAGGCGTATCCAGCAGGCCCTTGTCGAGATATTTGGGTGCAACATGCTGTGATTTCTCTTCCTTGGTCACCGGGATCATCCAGGTAACGAGTTTGGCGAACCAGGGAGTAAAGCCGATAAACAGCAAGGTGTTGCCCACATTGAAAAGGCTGTGGGCATTGGCGATCTGTCTCGGGGTTTCCGCCGCGAGCCGGTCGATGCCCGCCAGCTCCGGATGCAGGGGGGAGATGGCGCGCACCAGGGCGGCGAATTCGGGAATGAACCAGAACCAGACCAGCACCCCCAGTGTGTTGAAACTGATGTGCACCATGGCCGCCCGCAGGGCTTCTCTGGATTTGCCGATGGCCGCCAGCAGGGCGGTGACACAGGTGCCGATATTGGCGCCGAAAACCAGGGCGATGCCCTGATCCAGGGTGATCAGCCCCTGGGAGGCGAGAACGATGATGACGCCGGTGGTGGCGGAGGAACTTTGCACCACGGCGGTAAATGCGGCGCTGGCGAGAATGCCATACAAGGGGTGCTCCATTTCCTGCAGAAACCTGACGAATGGAGGATAGTCCCGCAGGGGGGAGGTGGCATCTCCCATAAGGCTCATGCCGAAGAAGATCATGCCGAAACCGAAAATCATGGTGCCGGTGCGTTGCGTGATCTCGTTGCGGCCGAGAAACTGCATGGCGAATCCGCCGGCGATGATCAGCAGGGAGAAATGAGTGATCTTGAAGGCGATGATTTGCGCGGTAATGGTGGTGCCGATACTGGCGCCCATGATGATGGGTATGGTCTGCTGCAAATGCATCAGCCCGGCGGAGACGAAACCCACCACCAGCACCGTGGTAACGGAAGAAGACTGAATGATGGCGGTTACCAGGGCGCCGGCCACGACCCCTTTGAAACGGTTGGTGGTCATGCGCGCCAGCAGTGTTTTCAGGCGTTTGCCCGTGCTTGCCTTCAGGGCGTTGGTCAGTAGCTCCATGCCATACAGAAAGATGGCCAGGCCGCCGGCCAGCCCCATGAGAATGGCGCCGATCTCCAGGCTGTGTTCCGTCATAAAGGAGCGATCAGTCAGTCGTCATCCGTCCAGTGCTTGAGCGCATCGATGATTTTTCTTGCCTGATCCTTGCTGGAAATATTGAACTTGGATTTTTGCTGGTATTCGCCATTGCGTTTCTGGTAACGGCGAATGGTGTATTTTTCCGGGCCGTACTCCTGCTTGGCGTTGTTCCAGTCCTGATAGCGGAAAATGATGGTGGTCCAGGCGCCCTTGGTGAGAACCTGTTTGTCCAGTTCCTTGACCAGTTCGAGGTCGCCTTCTTTGTAGCTGATGCTGATTTCGTCGGGGGTAGTCGCCATGGGGTTGTTTTCTCCTGGGGCCTGTTAATAGGAATCCAATAGATGCTGCCGGGACTGTTTTTTCACCCGGCAAGGCAAAATGAGCGATGTGTGGTGACACTACCGGAATGAATGATAACGCCGCCGGGTGGAAAAACAGCCCCAGCCCTGCGGCTTGCGCCGGAAAAAGCGCCACCCGGCGTTGCGCGTCGTTCATCTGGAATAAGCAAACTTCTCTCCTCACGCCTTGATCGGCGCTTTTTCTGGTAGGGCCTAGGTTGCGCCATTGCGTCGTAACAGCAGCGCAATATCCCTCAATCCAAGGGAATTTGCAATTTCCAGTGCGGTTTTTCCTTCAGCATCGGTTGCAGTGACGCTGGCGCCGAAGTTTACCAGGTGTTTGGCCAGCTTGTGGTTGCCCTGGCGAATGGCGGTGAGCAGCGGCGTGTCCCCCTTGTCATCCTTGGTTTCCAGGTCAGCGCCGTGCTCCGCCAGGTAGCGGATGACCTCGCGCTTGCTGACGCCCTGTTTTGCGGCAGCCAGCAGCAGGCCGTTGGCATCCAGTTCGGCGCCCGCCTTGAGTAACAGATCCGCAATGCGGGGATGGGCGCCAAGGACGGCGTGATACATGGCCGTATGGCCGTTGCTGTCCCGCACATGGATATCCACCCCCTCCTTGATCAGCAGGCGGGTGATGGCGGTGCGCCCCTTGCGCACTGCGGTATGCAGGGGGGCATAGCCATCGCGGTCGAGCTGGTTCATGTCCGTCCCCCAGGCGATATGGCGCTCGATCTGTTCGATATCGCCGCGTTGCATGGCGAGATACAGGGTGATCGTGGGCTTTTCCGGTGCGCTGCAGCCGGCAAGGAGGAACAGCAGAATAAGCAAGACGATAGTTTTCATATGTATGGATTGGTGTTACTTTGGCTCCATGATAGCAAAGGAAGTCCCCGTTCGTTCATGCTGACAAAAATACTTTTTACCCTGGCTGTGATTGGCCTGGTGTTCGCCATGGTAAGGTTTCGCGGCAGACCGGCGAGAGCGCCTGCGCCGCCACCGCGGAAGAAGGCGGAAAAGCGCTGGCTCAAGGCTCTGGCTGTTGCGGTGATCGCGCTGATGCTGGCGGGCACAGCAGTGATTATCTACCTCAATTGGCGGGATAGCCATCAAATCCTCCAGGTGCAGGTGATTGACAGCCGTTCCGGGCGGGTGAGCAATTATCAGGTAGTTCGCGGTCAGCTCCAGGAGCGGGATTTCATCACCGTGGACGGACGCCAGGTGCGCCTGGCGGAGACCGAGCGTCTGGAAGTGGCTGCCGCGCCATGAAACTGTCGGATCTGGTGATACGCCTGGCCTACCAGATGGAGGAGTCTGAAGGCTATAAGCGCGCAAAGCAGGCGGTTTATGATCTCCTGGAAAACCCCCATTCCCGCGCGCGTCCCTATTTCGACTCGCTGATGATGGCGCTGGTGCTGAGCAGCGTGTTCCTTCTGCTGTACAGCGTAAAACATCATCTTGGCGCCTGGGCGGGCTGGTTCGAGGCCGTGGCGGTTTCTTTTTTCATTCTGGAATACCTTGGGCGCATGTGGGTGTATTCCAGCGTCCATCGCATCGTTCTGGATGAATACGAAAAAAGCGAGCTGATCAACGAGCCGTTTCGCCTGTCCAGGGCCGTATGGAATATTCTGCGCAGCAAGTGGAGCTATATGAGTTCGCCCATGGCGATCATTGATCTTCTGGCCATCCTGCCCAGTTATCGTTCCCTGCGCATCTTGCGGCTGTTTTTGCTGTTCCGTCTGTTCAAGATGTTCCGCTATGCCCACAGCATCCAGCAATTTGGCTCGGTGCTGCGGGAAAAGCGCATAGAGCTGTTTTCCCTGTTTGCTTTCCTGACCTTTGTTCTGCTGGTGGGTTCCTCGGTGATCTATTTGTTTGAATCCCGTGAAACCGGGGGGCAGATCGAAGGCTTTTTCGAGGGGATCTACTGGTCTTTGGTAACCCTTTCCACCGTAGGCTATGGCGATATTACTCCCCAGTCTTTCGAGGGGAGACTGGTGACCATGGTGTTGATCATCAGCGGGCTGGGGGTATTGTCCTTTTTTACCTCCATTATTGTTTCCGCGTTTCAGGAAAAGATGGGTGAGGTACGGGACCGGCGGGTGGCGATGCTGCTGGAAAAGAAAAAGGGCTACACCGTCATCTGCGGCTTTGGACGGGTTGGCCAGGTGGTGGCGGAGTATCTGGCCAAGGACAAGCTGCCGTTCGTCGTTATCGACAGCAATGCAGAAGCCGTGGAGCTTGCCCGGCGGTTGGGGTATCTGGTGGTAGAGGGCAAATCCGAGCGTATCGGCCTGTTGCAGATGCTGGGCGTGGGGCGTTCCGCCGGAAAGATTCTCTGTCTCACGGGAGATGATGTGGTGAACGTCTATGTCACCCTCTCCGCACGCCAGCTGGATGAGAATATCACCATTATTTCCCGGGCCAACCAGCGCCAGTCCGTGGACAAGCTGCTGCACGCCGGGGCCGATCATGCCATTGAACCGTTCAAGATTGTTGGTTTGATCGCCGGGGAGTATGTCGGCCAACCCGTGGCCTTCGAAGCCATTCACGGTATCGTCATGGGGGAGAAGGATATCACCCTGGAAACCATCCGGGTTCCGCCGGACTCCTGGCTGGATGGCAAGACCATTGGCGAAGTGCCGCTGGAAGACATGCGTTTGATCCTGTTCGGGGTCAGCACTCCCATGGATCGGAGCAGCGATCATGTGCGCAGCCATTTTGACCTGGAATCCCGGCGTTTTCATTTCAATCCGGGCGCAGATTTTGTACTGCAGGCGGATGACATGTTGCTGGTGTTCGGCCACAAGTACAGCGTCCTGCACATGCGTCAGCAGCTTAAATCCGGGAGGAAGCGCAGATGAGTGCGGAAGGGCTTTCCCAGGCAAAGAAAATTGTAATCGTTGGCGGGGGCGCAGTGGGCCTGGAGGTTGCCCGTCAGTTGACCGAGCGGGGAGAAAGGGTTCGTGTCGTGGATGACCGGGAAGCAGTGGTGGAAAAGGCCAGGGCGCAGGGCTTTTCGGCGGAGCGGATCAGCTTCCAGAACGATGAGGAATTGAAGCGTATTGGTATCGGTGGCGAGGTGGACGTGCTGTTTGCGCTGCTGGATGATGATGCCAGCAATGTTTTTCTGGTGATTTCCGCTCGCGCCATGGCGCCGGAGCTGCCGATTGTATCCATCAGCGGTGTACGTGACACCATTGAAAGGCTGCATGCGGCGGGGGCCACCAAGGTCATCGATCCCTACCGCATCAGCGGCTACAAGATTTACGAACGCATGCACCGCCCGCTGATTGCAGAGACGCTGGAGCATACGGTTTTTGGCAAGGTAAACCTGGATATTGCGGAAATCCATGTGCGCGAAGGTTGTTTCCTCCATGGAAAGTATCTGGATGAGCTGTCTCTTGAAGAACGCTACAACTTGATTGTCCTGGGCGTGGTGGATCGTGAACTTGGCGACCATCTGATCTTCGCCACGGATCCCCGGCGGCACCGTATGGATGACGGTGATGTCCTGGTGGTGATCGGCCCGGAAGAAGCCTTCCGGAAGTTTCATGCGCAGCTGAATGCGGTTGAGCAATGAGCATTGGCAGGAAAAGACCCTGGCTGCCGATGGCGTTGCTGCTGGTCAGCCCGGTGTTGCCGTTCGCGGAGACGCTGCATTATGAAGCCAGTTATACAGGGGTGTTCAGCGCGGGAGAGATTCTGCCTATCGCCGCGGTGCGCCTGGACAGCGACAATGCGGAGCTGCCGGTGCCGGAAAAGGCCATTCAGCTGACCATGGAGGTGACTTCTGCGCCCTATCCCTTTGTGGAAAGGCATTTTCCTTTCCGTGTGCGGTATCGCAGCATCTATGCGCCTCGAGGGCAGCAGGTGCTGGCGCTGGAAAAGTATGAAAAAACCTCCCGGCTCAAGCATGAAATCAACTGGGTGGATGCCGGGCAGGGCAAGCTGATGCGTTTTCGGCCCAAGGGTAAATCCGCTGGCGAGCAGTTGTTTCCCGCCGTATTGCAGCCATGGCTAAAGCCGGGTCAGCGGTTCGAGTTTCACAAGTATGCGCGTCACCCGGTCGAAGATGGACTGCTGGACTGGCTGTCCATGTTACAGGTGATGCGGGAAAAGCCATTGGCGACAGGCCAGGAGTATGTTTTTTCCGTTACCGACGGGAAACGTCTTTACCGTTATCATGTGCGTGTGCGGAAAAAGCAGCAGATCGAGGCAGGCGGAAAGAAACAATTGGCGTGGAAGCTGCGCTTTGATGCGGTAGAGGAAGGGAAACGGCAGCCGGCGCACCGTCCCCTGTATGTATGGCTGGCCGACGATGCCGGAAGAACGCCATTATTGTTTGAGAACCGCCATCCCCTGGGGCGCTTCGTGGTGCGGCTTTCAGCCGTCCAGTGACAAGCTGCTGATATCCGGGATGGGCGCAGGTTTTTTGTGCTGGGCGAATTTTTCCAGAGAGCCGGTCTTGGGCGGTACGGCTTCCAGGTGGCTGGTGTCGGGGATATTGTCTGTGTGCTTTTCCCTGTCTTCCTGCAGGGGGTGATTGTCCTTGGCGAGGTTCAGGTTGCTGATGTCGGGCAATGGGACTGGCTCCACCGCCGGGGCGAATTCTTCCAGGGATCCGCTTTCCGCCGGGGCCGCCGCCAGCGTACCGGTATCGATGTCAGCCGGTCGTGGATCAGGGCCGGCAGGCACTGGCCCAATGGGGGCGATTTCCAGTGTCGTGGTTTGGGGCAACGGTTTCTGCATGCCGCGTTCCGCTTCCCGGGGCAGGGGATCCAGGTTCGAGCCAACCGGCGCAAGCTTCAACCCGGAGGGGGATGCGGCGCCAGGCCTTGTTGCCGCATGGGGCGTTTTCTCTGGCGGTTGTGTGCCTGCAGCCACAATCTGGACGATTGCTCCCGCCTTGCGAAATGTTTCACGGAAGCGTCCCGATTGTTCTACATTCAGGTCTTTCTTGATGCGTCTTGGCGTACCGGAAAAAAGGCTGTCCAGCTTGTCGCCAGACAATTTGAAGAGTTTTCCCACGGTCTCCCTGACTTGCTGTTCGTCCCTGCCTTCCAGTATTTCACCGGAAAAATAGATATCGAACTTGTGTTGCACCAATATGTACCTGATAGAAAGCGTGATGGTTGTTTTTCTTCATACTAGCACAGTGGCATGCGGGAATTATGCCGCCCAGGTCATGTTTTCTGCTGAGGATCATGCACATCCCTGTGCAATCCCGATGGCGGGTGTTTTGCTGGTCAGAAGGTTTTCTTCAGGACGAAAGCGCCACGGATATCGCCTTCCTTGAAACCGCGGGCCTGATCCGCGGGATACAGTGATTTCAGGCGCATCACGACTTCGGGCTTGACCTCATCACCGCCATGGCAATTCAGGCAGACCTTGGCGGTGGGAATGGCTTTCATGTAGCGGAATACTTTCTTGCCGTCTTCTTCCACCACATCAGAGTAATCGAGGGTTTTCGGGTCGGCGCCCGCCGCTTTTTTGGCTTCGAATTCTTCCAGCACCTTCCGCTCCCAGGGCAGGGGCGCATTGGCGGTGGCGCGGGGCTTGAGACTGGTGCGGGCGACGCTCCAGCCGCTGCTGGCGCTGATGTTGGCGGCAATGCCGGGCGCCTTGCTGTTACAGGCGCTAATGGCGTTGACGGGGCCGCCCTCTTTCATTGCCTTTTGCAGTTCGCCCTTGAGCTCGGTGGCGAACTGCTTGATGATCTTGCGCGCTTCCATGACATTGCCATGACCGTCTGCCATGACGGGCAGGGATATTCCCGTCGCCAGAATTGCTGTAATTAGAATTTTGGTTTTCATACTGTTCTCTCCTAACGTGAAACCTGCCTGAACATCAGGGTTCAGGCAAAAAAAGCGGCATTTTGCCTATTGTTTGATGTGGAATCATTAACAAATGTCAGTCGGTCGCTGATTATCCTACAAAATCGCTTGGTTTTTTAGTTTTTTTGCCGGGACAAAGGGGAATTTTGCAAAATCCTCACCAGTAAACGACCGTCTGCCGGTGTGAGATCGTGCCCCTGATAAGTAATCCA
>JAMOMB010000074.1 GCA_027068795.1 Sedimenticola sp.
GATCAGCAAGCCCTTGTCCAGGGCCATGCCCACCAGATCGGCGCAGGGGCGATCCAGCTGTATCCCCAGCATCAGTCCCAGGGAGCGGATTTCGCTCACGCCCTCCACGCCATCCAGTTTCTGTGCGAGTCCCCGGCTCAAGGCTTCAGCAGCGGATGCCGCCTGTTCCCACAGCTTGTTGCGGGTGATTTCTTCGATAACCGCAAGACCGGCGGCGCAGGCCAGGGGGTTCCCGCCGAAAGTGGAGCCGTGATTGCCCGGGCTGAACAGGTTTGTCGCCTTGCCGCTGGCCAGGCAGGCGCCAATGGGCATGCCGTTGCCCAGGGCCTTGGCCAGGGTCATCACGTCCGGCAGCAGCTCGTGGTGCTGGAAGGCGAAGGGCTTGCCGGTTCTGCCCATGCCGGTTTGTATCTCGTCCAGCATCATCAGCCAGTTGTGCTGGTCACAAAGCTTGCGAATGCCGGGCAGGTAGTCGGCAGGGGGGATATTGACGCCGCCTTCGCCCTGTACGGGCTCCACCAGCACCGCGACAATGTTTTTCAGGTTGGCCGCGGCAGTTTCCAGGGCTTCCAGGTCGCCAAAGGGAACCCGGGCGAAGCCCTGCACCAGGGGCTCGAAACCTGCTTGCACCTTGCGGTTTCCGGTGGCGCTCAGAGTGGCCATGGTGCGCCCGTGAAAACTGTTTTCCATGACGATGATTACCGGGGCTTCGATGCCCTGCTTGTGTCCATGCAGCCGCGCCAGCTTGATGGCGGCCTCGTTGGCCTCGGCGCCGGAGTTGGCGAAGAATACCCGTTCCATGCCGGATAAGTCCGTCAGGCGCTCTCCCAGCAGTTGCTGATTGTGGACGCCATAGAGGTTGGATGTATGCACCAGCGTACCCGCCTGCTCGCAAATCGCCCGGGTAACACCCGGATGCGCATGACCCAGGCCGCAAACCGCAATGCCGGAAATGGCGTCCAGATAGGTATTCCCCTGGTCGTCATGCAAGTACACACCTTCGCCCTTGGTGAAAGTGACCGGGAGGCGTTTGTAAGTATCCATCAATACATTCTTCATAGTAGCTGTTCGTCAAAACCCCAAAAAACAAAAGGCAGCCCCGAAACGGTGGCCACCTGTGCTTTGCGAACCAGTGTCCGAAAGCAAAGGACGGACACTACCGAAAAACGGGAGGATTTTCAAGGGGATTTTCCCTCTGTGAGGGGGTGATAGAAATTGATGGCCGCCTCTATGAAATTGTCATTCCGGCGCAGGCCGGAACCCATAGGTTCCGGAAAATTTGCACAACGGCCCCGGCACTGCGCGACCTTTATTCCTCCATGGATTCGTGCGCCAGTGTGAAGAAAACCAAACTATTCAAGGTGTCCTTATATGATTCAGTGAGTTATGAGAGGTATATTTGGTGCGCCGGATGTTTCTGCATGCATGGATTTGGCATATCCCGTGGATATTCCTTGATTCTCTTGTGAGAGCAATGTAGTCTAATATTCAATAACTCAATTGAATACTAGATTATAAATGGCTGCTGGCAGTATCCAGCGCCCTTATTGTAAAGGAGACGGAACAGTGTCCATCCCCCTCATCCTGGCGGGTTTGATCACCGGTATTTTACTTGGTGTTTTCGGCAGCGGCGGGTCAATTATCACCACGCCCGCCTTGCTCTATCTACTGCATGTGGAGCCCAAGTCGGCCATCGCCATGAGTCTGGGCATTGTGGCGATTACGGCTACCATTACCGCTTGGCAACACTGGCTGCGCGGCAATGTAAACCTGAAGATCACGGCCATATTCGGGCTGTTCGGCGTTGCAGGCACCTATGCGGGCGCCTTGATTGGTGTGATTACGCCGGTGATGATTCAACTTGGCGTGTTCGCCCTGGTGATGTATGCCGCCGCCTGGAAAATGATCAAGCCCCAGCCGCAGCACAAGTCCGTAGGCGCTGCCGCCGTGGGCTGTCCTGGCGGTTATTGTGATGAACTTCGGTACGGACACATTGCGCTGCATGGCATTGCCGTCGGTGTCCTGACCGGGATCGTAGGTGTGGGCGGCGGCTTTCTCATTGTCCCCGCGCTGGTGCTGTTGTCCGGCTTGTCCATGAAACAAGCTGTGGGCACCTCTTTGAGCATTGTTGCCCTGAAATCCTTTGCCGGGTTTGCCGGGTACGCAGGCGCAGTGGCAATCGATTACCGGATGATGGCGCTATTCACCGCCATTGCTGTATCGGGCAGTATCGCCGGCAGCCTGTTGAGTCATCACTTGCCTGCCGATCTGTTGAAAAAGGGATTCGGGGCTTTTCTGTTGCTGGTGGCCAGCTATATCCTGTTCAAGAGCGTATTGTTCAATTAAGGGGACTTTGAACAAGTCCTTTCACGTCATCCCGGCGCAGGCCGGAATCCAGCAATACCAGGGGATTGGATCCCGGCCTGCGCCGGGATGAGAGTTTGGTCAGGGACTAAGGAGCCGGGCCAGTGTGGTGGAGAGGGTTTGCCGCGGCATGAGCAGGGGGCCTCATCAAGGGAGCAGGATCGGCATACATCAGATCCGGCTCTGAAGAAGGAATGAGACGCTCCACGAAATCGATGAGGGACAGGGCAGGGCTGCCGCGATAGAAGCGTGCCATGGGGTATTCCATCCAGATGCTGTCGGCATAGAGATAGACCTGGTGCGGTTGATCGCCTGCACCGTCATTGTCCAGATCGAATCCTTTATAACGGTCCC